>CAYWNX010000021.1:0-15704 GCA_964459735.1 uncultured Dechloromonas sp.
ACCCCGGCGCTGAAAGTGATCAACACCCGCTCCTTGCCCGACAGGAAAAATGCCTTGGTCAGTTCGCGCTGCAAGCGAATCATCGCCTCGACACCGTGCTCAAGGGGCGTTTCCGGCATCAGGATGACGAATTCCTCGCCGCCGTAGCGGGCCAGCGTGTCTGAAGGACGCATGCAACCGCGGGTTACGTTGACCAGATGAATCAAGGCATCGTCACCCACATCGTGGCCGAGACGGTCGTTCAGTTTCTTGAAGTTATCGATATCGAGCAGGCAGATCGAGAGCAACGAATCCTTGCGCCGGGCGCCGGCAATTTCCCGCACCAACGCCTCATCCAGCCCCTTGCGGTTGAGGGTATCGGTCAGCGGATCATGGCGTGCCAGGGCGCTGGCACTGTCGAGCTCCAGATGCAACTGGACAAGTTCAGCCTCCGTCGCCAGCACCTTGCTCTGCAATATGTTCAACTGCTCACGTGAACCGGCGGTTTCTTCCGCCATGGCGCGAGTTGCAGAAATAACCTTTTTCAGCAGCGGCGCCAGCTCCTCGATATTTTTGACCTGCTCGATCTCCAGGGCACTCTCTTCGATCCGGCCCTGAAAAGTCGAACTCGATTCGCTCATTGTCGCCAGACGCTCGATAAACGCCGACAGCATCAAGCGCAACTCTTCCTGCGCCTCAACCGAACGACTTTTTGCTTCGCTCTGCTTGATCATCACATCACGCAGGCGGCGCTCCATCTCATCGAGGTGACGCAAGGTCAGCGGCGGCGCCACGGCAGCCAGCAGGCCATCAATCTGCCCCTTGAGCCAACTGTCATCGAGACTCAGCTCGCCGATATTTTCGATGATCAGATGCAACAATTTGAGCAAGGCATCCTTGATCTCGACCTGCTCCTCGGCGGCGAATAACGCCTGCCGGCTGAAATTGGCCAGCAAGCCCTGAATCAGCGCAATATCGGCCGCCGGCTGACGCAGCAATTGCAGCAAGGCGTTGGCCATTTCAACCACCCGCTCGTTTTCGTAGCCAAGCGCCGGCAGGACGCTTTCAACGAAGCGGGCCAACTTGCTCGAAAATTCCAGCGGCAGCGTCGGCTCGGCCGACCGCTCAGCCGCGCTTTTCGCCACACCCCTCGGCATTTCAGCGATAAAGCCGAGCAGCGATTCCTGCACGCCAAGCCAACTGTGTCGAGTAATCGATGTATAGAGCCCAACCAGATGCTGCTCCTGGGTCTCGCCCTTGGCCGACAACTCCGTCGCAATCTGCCGCAATTGCACCTCCGGAAAAGGAGCAATATTGGGCAATTGGGCAATTTCGTTATAGCAGGCCTGATAGTTGGCCGGCGTCGGTTGCAGACGGTTTGCCGCCAGACGCGTCAGCGCCTCTCGCGCAATTTCAGAGGGATTTCTCGGTGCGTTCATGAATAAAATTGAAAAAATGAGCAGAAACACCCTTAATTGACAGAATTTTATGCTCATTTCGTAACGTTATTGACTTTGAATTCCAGTCTATCTCAAGGCACAGCCCGATCAGGAAAATTCTTGCATTGTGATCGAAGGGTCACACCATGAATCCCGCCCACTTCTGACTGGCAGTCTCCCCAAGCACAAAACACGGGGCCGCGAGCCGCGTCGGCGTGTTAACATGCTGCTCCCCCGTTTTTGTCCGGCCAACCCGGCGCGCCCCGCTGCCATGCGTCTCTTCCGCCTGCTCAAAATCGCCTCCGTCGCCAGCCGTTTCGGCCTCGACGAAATGGTCCTCGAACACGAGCCAACGGGTCGCCTGGTTCGCCTCGCCAACGCGCTGCAGTTCTGGCGCGACCTCTCGGCACCGCGTGCCGTCCGCTTGCGCCTGGCGCTCGAAGCGCTCGGCCCGATCTTCGTCAAGTTCGGTCAGGTGCTCTCGACCCGGCGCGATTTGATGCCGATGGATATCGCCGACGAACTGGCCAAACTGCAGGATCGCGTCCCGCCTTTCGACTCACACCTCGCCCTGGCGGAAATTGAAAAAGCTTATGGCCGCCCGGCTAGTGAGGTCTTTGCCGCCTTCGACCCGGTTCCGATCGCCTCTGCCTCGATTGCCCAAGTGCACTTCGCCCGCCTGAAGACAGAAGATGGCGGCCACGAAGTCGCCGTCAAGATCCTCCGTCCGAACATGCTGTCGGTGATTGAGCACGATCTGGCGCTGATGGACAACTTCGCAATGTTGCTGGAAAAGCTGTGGTCGGATGGCAAGCGCCTGAAACCGCGCGAGGTGGTTGCCGAGTTCGCCAAATATCTGCGCGATGAGCTGGACCTGATGCGCGAAGCGGCCAACGCCTCGCAATTGCGGCGCAACTTCTGCGATTCAACGCTGCTGATCGTGCCGGAAGTGCATTGGGACTGGTGCACCTCGACCGTGATGGTTATGGAACGCATGGTCGGCACGCCGATTTCGCAGATCGATAAATTGCGCGCCGACGGCATTGACCTCTCGAAGCTCTCCGAAGCCGGCGTCGAAATCTTCTTCACCCAGGTTTTCCGCGACGGCTTTTTCCATGCCGACATGCACCCCGGCAACATCTTCGTGGCACCGGACGGCCGCTACATCGCACTCGATTTCGGCATCGTCGGCACCTTGACCGACAGCGACAAGAATTACCTCGCCCAGAATTTCCTCGCCTTCTTCCGCCGCGATTACAAGCGGGTTGCCGAAGCCCATATCGAATCCGGCTGGGCCCCCAAGGAAACCCGGGTCGATGAATTCGAGGCCGCCATCCGCGCCGTCTGTGAACCGATTTTCGACCGGCCGCTGAAGGACATTTCCTTCGGCAAGATCCTGCTCCGCCTGTTCCAGACCTCGCGCCGCTTCAATGTCGAAATCCAGCCGCAACTGGTCATGCTGCAAAAGACCCTGCTTAATATTGAAGGTCTCGGCCGTCAACTCGATCCGGAACTCGATCTCTGGAAAACCGCCAAGCCCTTCCTCGAACGCTGGATGAGCGAGCAGGTCGGCTGGCGCGGCCTGCTCCGCACCTTCAAGCAGGAAGCACCCTATCTGGCCCGCACCCTGCCGCAACTGCCCCGCCTGGTGCACCAGTCGCTCGCTCAGGGTCCGCGCACCGACTTGCAACCGCAGATTGAGCGCCTGATCGCCGCCCAGCAGCAGCAAAACCGCTGGCTGGCCATCATCGCCCTGCTGCTCGCCTGCGTTGCCGCAACGCTCTATTACTGACCCTACATGTCCGCAGTCACACTGACCACCTATACCGAAGATGATGTCATTTCCTGGCTCGGCGCCAAGGAAGTCGAAAAGGCGCGTGCCTACGTCGACCGAGTCCATGAACTGGAGGTCGACGATCAACGCGTCCTGGCGCTCGTTTCCGGTTCGGCACGCCAGCCCTACACCTCAAGCGCCCGCTTGGTACAGCACAAAAATGGCCGTCTTTCTCTGATCAGCGGCTGCACCTGCCCGGTCGGCGTCGACTGCAAGCACGTCGCCGCGATGCTGCTCAAGGCCATCGAAGAGCGCAACCCGGTGGATCGGGTCAGCACCGGCATCCTCTCCTGGGTGGCCGACCTGCGCCGCGTCTCGATTGCCGTCGCCAAGAAGAAGACCAGACCCGCCAGCGCGCGCCAGCAATTGTTCTACATCCTGAAATCGACCCCCGACCACCGCCATTTCGGCATCGAGATCCGCAAGGGCAAATACCCGGAATCGGCCGAGGAATGGTGGAAGATCGACCGGGCACTGCTTACCCCGCCGCAGTTCGTCAATGAAGAGGATCTCGGCATCCTCCGCCTGATCTGGGCCGACCGCGGCCAGGAAAGCAGCCTGCGCGCCTTCGGTCTCGGCCCCAAGCATGGCGCTGAAATCATGCAGCGGATGGCGGCCAGCCACCGCCTGTACCCGGAAGACGACCTCGGCCTGCCGCTGATCATCGGCGTCAACCGCCCGGCCAGCATCGGCTGGCAGGTCGACGGCCAGGGCTTCCAGCGCCCCTACCTGAAGCCCGAACCATCGGCCGACCGGATTATCACGGTCGAGCCGCCCTGGTACCTTGACCTGACCAGCGGCGAAACCGGCCCGCTCGACATTGCCGGCAACCCGGCGGTATTGAGCCGGCTGTTCAACCTGCCCCCACTCTCCGCCAGGGAAGCTTCGTTGGTTGCCGAAGCGCTGACTGAAATGGCGCCGGAACTGCCGCCCCCGGCCGAAGACGCCAGCGCCCGCCTGCGCCTGATCGAAGCGCCGCTGCGCCCGATTCTCCAGCTCGACACCCTGCACACCCATGGCTACCGCGCCTGGCGCGAGCATCCGCATAGTCACGCCGGGGGGCCGTTCGATGTTGCCCGGGTCATTTTCCGTTACGCCGATGCTGAAATCCGGCCGGACGAGAAACATGAATTCATCACCCTGCCCGAAGGCGAAACTGTCCGTCTGAAGCGTCGGCCGGATGCCGAAGCCGCTGCCCTGGCCGTGCTGGCCGACAGTGGCCTACAGAAAATCCCGAGCAACACGCTCTATACCTTCGGCAATCCGCCGGAAGGTATTTATGGCCTGGCCAGCGAAAGCGCCTGGTCGATTTTCATGGCCGAAAATACCGAACGCCTGAAACAGGGCGGCTGGCAGATTGAGTTTCCCGAGGATTTCCGCCACCACGTGCTGGAAGTCGACGGCTGGGAAGCCGACCTCATCGAATCCGAGCACGGCTGGTTCGACCTCGACATGGGCATCCTCGTCGAAGGCGAGCGCCTGCCGCTGGCCCCGCTGCTGGCCGGCCTCTTCCATCGCGATGCACGCTGGCTGGAAGCCGGCGAACTCGACCGCATCCCGGACGAAGAAGGCATCGAACTCCACACCGCGCTCGGCAAACGCCTGCGCGTCCCGGCCGGCCGCATCAAGCCGCTGGCAGCAACGCTGATCGACCTTTTCGATGGCTTCAGCGGCGGCGATACGCTGCGCCTGTCGCGCTTCGACGCGCCGCGCCTGGCCGAACTGACCGATACCAGCCGCTGGGAATTCCGTGGCCAGAGCGATGTCTTTGCGCTGGCCGAGCGCCTCAAGGCGGCCCAGGGCATCACCACCATCGAACCGCCGGCAGGTCTCTGCCTCGACCTGCGCCCTTACCAGAAAGAAGGCTTGGCCTGGCTGCAGTTTCTGCGCGAACAGAACCTGTCCGGCATCCTGGCCGACGACATGGGCCTCGGCAAGACAGCCCAGACGCTGGCCCATCTGCTGTTGGAAAAAGAAGCCGAACGCCTCGACAAGCCGGCGCTGATCATCCTGCCGACCTCGCTGATCTTCAACTGGAAAAGTGAAGCTGCGCGCTTCGCCCCATCGCTCAAGGTGCTGTCGCTGCATGGCCCGGAGCGCAAGAGCCGCTTTGATGAAATCCCGGCGCACGATGTCGTGCTGACCACCTACCCGCTGCTCTGGCGCGACGCCGACGAACTGATGCTGCACAGCTATCACCTGCTCATTCTCGACGAGGCGCAGACCGTCAAGAATGCCCAGAGCCGCAGCGCCGAAGCGGTGCGCAAGGTCGACGCGCGGCATCGCCTGTGCCTGACCGGTACGCCGCTGGAAAACCACCTTGGCGAGTTGTGGAGCCAGTTCGATTTCCTGCTCCCCGGTTTCCTCGGCACTAGCAAGCAATTCACCAAACACTGGCGGACACCGATTGAAAAACTTGGCGACAGCCAGCGCAGCAAGCTGCTGGCCCGGCGTATCCGGCCGTTCATCCTGCGCCGCAAGAAGGAAGACGTGGCGCAGGAACTGCCGCCAAAAACCATCATCGTGCGCAGCGTCGAACTCGAAGGCGCCCAGCGCGACCTTTACGAAACGGTACGCGCCGCGATGGATGCCAAGGTGCGCGATGAAATCGCCAGCCGTGGCTTTGCCCGCAGCCAGATCGTCATTCTCGATGCCCTGCTCAAACTGCGCCAGGTTTGTTGCGACCCGCGTCTGGTCAAGGCTGCCTCGGCCAGCAAGGTCAAGGAACGTGCCAAACTCGACCTGCTGATGGCGATGCTGCCGGAACTGGTCGAGGAAGGTCGCAAGATTCTGCTCTTCTCGCAATTCACCAGCATGCTGGCGCTGATCGAGCAGGAACTGGACAAGCTCGGCCTGCCCTACGTGACGCTGACTGGAGATACGGTCGACCGCGAAACGCCGGTCCGCCGCTTCCAGGAAGGCGAAATCCCGATCTTCCTGATCAGCCTGAAAGCCGGCGGCGTCGGCCTCAACCTGACCGCGGCCGATACCGTGATCCACTACGACCCGTGGTGGAACCCGGCGGTTGAAAATCAGGCGACCGACCGGGCCCACCGCCTCGGCCAGGACAAGCCGGTGTTTGTCTACAAATTGATTGTCGGCGGCAGCATCGAGGAAAAAATTCTCGCGCTGCAGGAACGCAAGGCCGAACTGGCCGCCGGCATCCTCTCCGAGGATCGCGGCGTCGAGGTCAAGTTTGGTAACGACGATCTGGCGGCACTCTTTGAGCCACTGCCGGTTTAATACCGGCCAGCCGCGAACCGGGCAAACCTAATTCACGGACGGCACGGCAGTAAATTCGTCCATGGCTGCGGACGACATCGACACAAACTCGCCGCTTTGCAGGCGGCGGGTCAATTCCTCGCCGGGCATCGGCTTGCCGAAGAGGTAACCCTGGAAGACCTGGCAGCCGGAGGCGGCGAGGAAATCGCGCTGGGCTTCGGTTTCGACGCCTTCGGCGAGCACTTCCATGTGCAGGTTGAGGCCAAGGGCGATCACCGTATTCGAGATGGCGCAATCGCTCTGGTTATCGGGCAGATCGCGGACAAAAGCACGGTCGATCTTCAGTCGATTGAGCGGGAATGCCTTGAGATAGGCGAGCGATGAATAGCCGGTGCCGAAATCGTCAAGGGCCGTCTTGATACCGAGACAATGCAGGCCACGCATGATGTCGATAGCGCCAATCGGGTCGGTCATCAACGAGCCCTCGGTGATTTCCAGTTCGAGCAAGTGGCTGGGCAGGCCGGTTTCATCAAGCACCTGCTGCACAGATGCCAGCAAGTCGTTGCGGCGGAACTGGCGAGCCGAAAGATTGACGGCGACCGGAATATCGACGCCCAGATCGAGCTGCCAGACCTGGGCCTGACGACAGGCGACGCGCATGACCCATTCGCCAATCGGCACGATCAGGCCGGTTTCCTCGGCAACCGGAATGAACTGAACCGGGGAAACATTGCCGAGTTCGGGGTTTTGCCAACGAAGCAGGGCTTCGACCCCGACCAACTGGCCACTACGAGCGTTGATCTGCGGTTGATAAACCACCGAAAATTCGTTGTTTTCCAGCGCCAGGCGCAGCATGCGTTCGAGCTTGAAGAGCTGGCTGCCCATCTCGTTCATTTCATGGGAGTAGTATTTATAGAGATTCCGGCCATCGGCCTTGGCACTGTAAAGCGCCGATTCGGCCGCCATCATCAGGGTTTCGGCGTCGTCGCCGTCGTTCGGAAAAATGGCCACACCAATGCTGGCGGTAATGTTGGCGCTAACGCTATCCAGATCGAAAGGGCGGGAGAAGGCCGTGACCAGCTTTTCGCAGATGGTGCCGAGATCCTGTGGATTGGCGATTTCGTCAAGCAATACCGAGAAACGGTTGCCGCCGGGGCGAGCGACAATATCGTGCTTGCGCAGGACGCTCTTGATCCGTTCGGCCGCTTCGATCAAAACCTTGTCGCCAACGGTATGGCCGAGTGAGTCGTTGATCACCTTGAAGCGGTCAAGATCGACTTCCAGCACCGAGAACTGGCTGTTGTTGCGTTGTGCACTGACTACCTGCTGATCGAGTGCCGAAAGCCAGGACTCGCGATTTGGCAGCGCCGTCAGCCCATCGAAAGTACGCAGTTGATTGAGCAGCGCCTCGACCGTTTTATGCTGACTGAGGTCAAAAATCATGCCGGTATAGTTTGAAATCTGGCCTTTTTCGTCGTTGACCGCAGCAATCGAGAATAACGCCGGGTAAATTTCACCGTTTTTACGCCGATTCCAGACCTCGCCCTCCCAAGTCCCTTTAGTCTTTAGCTGTTGCCAGATTTTTTCGTAAAACGCCGGCCCATGCCGACCAGATTTCAGCATGCGCGGATGCTGACCAAGGACTTCCTCGCGGCTGTAGCCACTGATCCGTGAAAACGCCGGATTGACCTCGACGATGCGCAGTTCGGCATCGGTAACCAGAATCGACTCCACGCTATTGCTGAAAACCGCCTCGGCCAGACTGAGTTGATGCTCGGCCACCCGGCGGCCGCGCTGGATCTGGAGGGTCAGAATCCCGGCCAGCCCGAATGAAATCAATACCAGCAGGCCGCTGGTCACCAGCTCTTCACGAGCCCGGTTTTCCATCTGCCGGGCACTGGTGTTGACCGCCAGGCTCAACATGTCTTCCATGCTCTTCATGGCATCGATTTTTGCGCTGGACAGGGCAAACCACGCTTCCGGCTGCGGCAATGCGGGCGGTTCCACACCCTCCAGGATGGCGCTGCCATGAGTGGTTTCCCGCAAGCCGGCCGCCAGCACCCTTTGCCGAATACGTTCCGCCTCCTTGATGTAAGGTTGATCAAGAATGGACTGGTAGCTGGCCAGTGCATCCGGATCGGCGAGACGGATAAAGTTGGCGAGACGCGCTTCTTCCGCTGATTTAATTTTGTTGAAGCTGCTGATTCGGCCGGCGCTGAAATTGCGGTCGGAAAGCATCGCCGAGAGCAAAGCCCGCTCCTGGCCGGCTTTTTCCTTGGACTGCGAGAAGGCGACAAAGGCAATCTGCTGCCGGAATATGGAGGACTCGATGGCATTGCCAAAGGTACTTAACTGCATGTTGAAGAGCGCATCGATGATGCTGGTGTAGCGGTCAACCGTATATTCGCGCGAAATTTCCAGTTGCCTCACCCGTTGGCGCATATCAGGAAGTTGCTCAAGGGTGCTTTCAAGGCGTTTCTGGGTGTCGGGATTGATCGCTGCGGACAGAATTTTCACACTCAAGGCAGCCGACGAGGTATCGGTCTGCCTCTGCTGGACGCCTAGCGGCTCGCCAAAACTCTTGCCGCCGGAAGCGATGTAACCACTCGACAGTCCGCGCTCCCGCTGCAATTCATGGATCAGCAAACCGATCGCGTTACTGGCGCCCGTCCATTGACGCTCGAGGCTGGCGTTGTGCAGGCTGTCAAAACGTTCGACCAAGCTGCGCATGGCGAAAAAGGAAAGCGCCAAAAAGAAGGCAATCAGCAACCAAAGGGCATGGCGCCGGATGGGTTCCAGTGGTTTATGCTCAGCGGGTGGTAGTTGTGGCGTGTCGTGCATCATCCAGGCAAGGTGTTTGGTTTTATAATTTTGTTATTTTTTTCGTTTCAGCACGCAATATACACTGTCATGAAATTATATCCTTGAGGAAAGTCATATGCGTATTGTATGGAGCAGCGAGCTGGAAACCGGCATTCGGAGCATTGATCTGCAGCACGAAGAGTTGATCGGCATGATCAACGAACTGGATGGGGCGCATCTCGCCGACACTAACCAGGGCTTGCTGAAGGATGTCCTGCAACGCCTTGGCAGCTATGTCGCATTTCATTTCGGGACCGAGGAAGCCTTGATGGCCGGCCTGCCCCAGGCTGAAGAACACGCCGGCGAACATCTTCAGCAGCACCGTTTTTTTGTCGAACAGCTGGCCGTCATGCGGGCCCGGGCCGAAGGGGAAGCTGATGGTGCGACAAGCCAACTGGTCGATTTTCTCAATGGCTGGCTTTACGACCACATCCTGAAGACTGACCGTCAATTGGGCGCCTTGCTGAATGGGCAGCTAGCCCAGTCCCGTCCGTAGCGACCAGTTCAAGCCAGCAAGGGAAGGCCGTCCAGCCGTACCAGCAAGCCCCGCAAGGCGTGTCGCACTGACTGCTCGCGAACGGCCGCCCGATCGCCGGCAAAGTGGCAAGTCTGTGCCTCGCAGCCACCATCTTTCACGCCCCAGGCAAAGCAGACAGTGCCCACCGGTTTTTCCGGAGAGCCGCCGGTCGGGCCGGCGATGCCGGTAATTGCCACCGACCAGTCGGCCCGGCTGTGCTTCAAAGCGCCTTGGGCCATGGCGCGTGCGGTCGCTTCGGAAACAGCACCGTGACGCTCCAGTGTCGTTTCCGGCACACCAAGCATTTCGACCTTGGCAGCATTCGAGTAGGTGACAAAACCACGCTCGAACCAGGTAGAGCTGCCAGCAATGGCCGTCACCGACTGAGCCAGCCAGCCGCCAGTACAGGACTCGGCGGCGGTTAGCCATTCGCCACGGGCCAGAAGCGCGGCGCCCAATTCATGGGCAAGATTTTCGAGTTCGTTCATGGCGAAAATCTTATCACTGCCCCGGCTATAATCTGCTCCGCGGTCTGTGTACCGCATTGTTTTCCCTGCGCTTCGGCGCTCTTTAAGCTGCCGCGACATCCGCACGGCAGCGGCTGATCTGAAAATCGGAGTTTGACTCATGACCTGTTCCATCGCACGCCGCTGGGCGCTCAAAGGGGCGCTCGCCTGCGCCCTTGCCGCCACTCTCTCCAGCCTGCCGGCAATGGCTGCCGATGCAATTCTGCGCGTTTCGGCCATTCCCGACGAGGCGCCGACCGAACTACAACGCAAGTTCGCGCCGCTGGGCAAATATCTCGAAGCACAGACCGGCATGAAGGTGGTTTTCACCCCGGTTTCCGATTACGCCGCAGTAGTTGAATCGTTGGCCACGAAAAAGATCGACCTCGCCTGGCTCGGCGGCTTCACCTTCGTGCAGGCCAAAATCCGCACCAACGGCACGGCGATCCCGATCGCCCAGCGCGAAGAGGATGCCAAATTCACCTCCAAATTTATCACCGCCGACCCGATGATCAAGACGCTGGCCGATCTCAAGGGCAAGACCTTTGCATTCGGCGCCCCGTCCTCGACCTCGGGCAGCCTGATGCCGCGTTTCTTCCTGCAACAGGCCGGCCTCAACCCGGAAGCCGATTTCAAGCGCGTCGCCTTTTCTGGCGCCCATGACGCGACGGTCGCTTTTGTCGCAGCCGGCAAGGCCGACGCCGGCGTGCTGAACGCTTCGGTGTGGGACAAACTGGTCGAGCAGAAAAAGGTCGATACCGACAAGGTGCACGTCTTCGCCACCACACCGCCCTACTTCGACTACAACTGGACGTTGCGCGGCGACCTTGATCCGGCACTGGTCAAGAAACTCACCGATGCCTTCCTCAAGCTCGACCCGGCCAATCCGGAGCACAAGGAAATCCTCGGCCTGCAACGCGCCGCCAAGTTCATTCCCACCAAAGCGGAAAACTACGAAGGCATCGAAAAGGCAGCCCACGCGGCCGGTCTGCTCAAGTGAGTTTTGCGTTACATGGCGTGGGTCTGACCCACGCCAATGGTTTTGTCGCGCTTGCAGGCATTACGCTGCACGCCGCCAAGGGTGAACACATCGCCCTGATCGGGCCTTCCGGCGCCGGCAAAACCTCATTGATTTCGCTGCTCGGCACGGCCTTAGCACCAACTGAAGGCGTGCTGGAAGTTTTGAATTTTGGTCAAAATTTCCGGTTTACCGTGGCAGCGACGCCGTCATTCCTGCGCAAAAATGACATCAAGGCCTTGCGCGCCCGCATCGGCACCGTCCATCAAGCGCCGCCGATTCCTGGCCGGCAGCGGGTGGTGACGGCGGTGCTGGCCGGCAAGCTCGGTCAATGGCCGGCCTGGAAGTCACTCGCCTCGCTGATCTACCCGCTCGATATTCCCGGTGCCCGCGCCGCGCTGGCCCGCGTCGATCTGGCCGACAAGCTCTTCGCCCGCTGCGACCAGCTGTCCGGCGGCCAGTTGCAGCGCGTCGGCATTGCCCGCGTGCTCTACCAGCAGCCGGAATTGATCCTGGCTGACGAGCCGGTTTCAGCGCTCGACCCGACGCTGGCGCTGGCCACCATCCGCCTGTTGATCGCCGAGGCCGAAGCGCGCGGCGCGACGCTGGTCGCCAGCCTGCACGCAGTCGATCTGGCGCTCGGCTGTTTTCCCCGCATCGTCGGCATCAAGGCTGGGCGCATCGCCTTTGACCTGCCCGCCGCGGAGGTCAGCGAAGCCCTGCTCCATGAGCTCTACGCCAGCGAAGGACAGGCCCTGCCGACCCAGTCTGGCGAGCCGCGTTTTACCCCGCCAGCCGCGATCAACCCGGTCGCACGCGCTGCCTGCTGATGACCCCGGCCCTACGCGACCCGGCGGGCGGGCGCCGTTTCTACGTCGCGCTGCTCGCCCTGTTCATTCTCTGGCCGCTGTTTCAGGCGGCCGAAGTCCAGCCCGGCCCCCTCTTCGACCCCGATAACCTGAAAGTCATCGGCAGTTTTCTTGCCGGCTTTTTACCGCCGGAGCGGAGCAGCGAATTCCTCGGCTATCTCGTTCAGGCAACGCTGGAAACATTGGCCATCGCCACCGCCGGCATGGCCTTGGCCGGCCTGCTCGCCCTGCCGCTGGCCTACCTGGCCAGTGCCGCCGGCCGTGAACGGCCAACGCTCAACCCGCTGACCCGCAGCCTGCTCACCGTCTTGCGCGGCGTGCCGGAACTGGTTTGGGCTCTGCTCTTTGTCCGCATTTTCGGCCTCGGCCCGGCCGCCGGCGTGCTCGCCCTCGGGCTGACCTACGGCGGCATGCTGGCCAAGGTCTATGCCGAGATTCTCGAATCGGTCGACGCCGCCCCGGCCCGCGCCCTGCGCCTGAACGGCGCCAACCGCCCGCTGGCCATCCGTTATGGCACCCTGCCCCTGGTCGCCAAGGAGCTTGCCTCCTATAGCGTTTACCGCTGGGAATGCGCCATCCGCGCCTCGGTGGTGATGGGTTTCGTCGGCGCCGGCGGCCTCGGCCAGTTAATGGACCAAGCGATGAAAATGCTCAACGGAGGCGAAGCAGCCAGCATTCTGGTCACTTTCCTGCTCCTCGTTTTTGTCGCCGACCTGATTTCCAGCACCTTGCGCCGCAGCCTCGATCAAACACCCGCACCGCGTGCCGCCCCTTTCGGCCCCCTGAGCGCCAGCCTGCTGGCCGTTTTTCTCGGCGCCGTCACGGTCAGCTTCTGGCTACTCGACATCGAATTCAGCGCCCTCTTCTCGTACGAAGCGGCCAGCTCGATCGGCCAGTTTCTCGGCAGCTTCTTCCCGCCCGATCTGTCGTCATCATGGTTGCTGAAAGTGGCGCAAGGGATCTGGGAAACGCTGGCCATCTCGGCAATCGGCACCTTGTTTGCCGCCGTCGCCGGCCTGCTGCTCGCCCTGGCCCGGCCGCGCCTGCCGTTCAACTTTCTGTTCAATGCCCTGCGCTCGGTGCCGGAACTGGTCTGGGCCACCATCACCGCGCTCTGCGTCGGCCTCGGCCCCTTTGCCGGGGTGCTGGCACTGGCCCTGCACACCACCGGCGTCCTTGGCCGCCTCTACGCCGAAGCGCTCGACAACGCCCCGGCCGCACCCGGCCGCGCCCTGCACCTGAGCGGTGCGCCGCGCGGCTTGGCCTTCCTCTACGGCACCCTGCCCGGCGCCGCACCGCAGTTGATCGCCTACACGCTTTACCGCTGGGAAATGAACATCCGGATGGCGGCCATCCTCGGCTTTGTCGGTGCCGGCGGACTGGGCCAGTTGCTCTATTTCGAGCTCGCGCTTTTTCACTACGCCCAGGCGTCGACCGTGATCATCGCCATGCTGCTGCTCTCGATCGCTGTCGACCAAACCAGCACCTGGCTACGCCAACGGATGGCTTAACCGGCAGACTGGACAGCGCCGCCGTCGCCACGTAGCATCGCGCCCCCGACGCTTTCCGCGCTCCCTTTTTGGCCTTCATGCACGCTTCATCCGCCCGCGCCTGCGGCATCGATTTCGGCACTTCCAACTCCACCGTCGGCTGGCTGCGCCCCGGCCAACCGACGCTGCTGACGCTGGAAGACGGCAAGCCGACGCTGCCCTCGGTCGTCTTCTTCAATGCCGAAGCCGACACCGTCAGCGTCGGGCGCAATGGCCTGAGCGAATACCTGGCCGGCACTGAAGGCCGCCTGATGCGCTCGCTGAAAAGCCTGCTCGGCAGCAGCCTGATCGACGGCCGCACCGAAGTAAACGGCCGCGCCATCGTCTTCCGCGACCTGCTCAAGGAATTCATCGGCACCCTGAAAGAACGGGCCGAAAACGAAGCCGGGCGCAGCTTCGAGCAAGCCGTTTTCGGCCGCCCGGTGTTTTTTGTCGATGACAACCCCGCCGCCGACCAGCTTGCCGAAAACACCCTGGGCGAAATCGCCCATGCCATCGGTTTCAAGGACATCAGCTTCCAGTTCGAGCCGATTGCCGCGGCCTACCATTACGAAACGCAAATCCAGCGCGAAGAAATCGTGCTGATCGCCGACATCGGCGGCGGCACCTCGGACTTTTCGATCGTCCGCCTCTCGCCCGAACGGGCCAAGGCCGCCGACCGGCGCAGCGACGTGCTGGCCAACGGCGGCGTCCATATCGGCGGTACCGACTTCGACCGTCAGCTCAGCCTGGCCGGCGTCATGCCCCACCTCGGCTACCGCAGCACGCTGAAAAACGGCCGCGAAATGCCGGCCAGCATCTATTTCAACCTCGCCACCTGGCACACCATCAACTTCGCCTACACCCGGCAAGTCTGGTCGGACCAACAGCGTCTCTATATCGATGCGCTGGAGCCGGAACGCCTGGAACGCCTGCTCGCCCTGATCGAGAACCGCGCCGGTCACTGGCTGGCGCATCAGGTCGAACAGGCCAAGATCGCCCTCTCGGCGGACGATCAGGCAACCTTGCGGCTCGACGCCTTCGCCCCCGGCGAAATGCACACATTAAGCCGCCTGGAATTCGAACTGGCCTCGACGCAATTAGTCGAAAAAATCGAGTCGACCGTAGCCAGCCTGCTGCCGACCGCCGGCATCGCCGCCGAGCGCATCGACACCGTATTTTTCACCGGCGGTTCGAGCGGCATCCCGGCCCTGCGCCAGCGCATTGCAGCGCAACTGCCCAAGGCGCAGGCGGTGGAAGGCGATCTCTTCGGCAGCATCGGCGCCGGTCTGGCGGTCGATGCGGCGAAGCGGTTTGGCTAGGCTTAGCAAGTTACTCAAAAACTTTTCTTACCATCAAAAATTGCCCATGGATCGCCCCCGATTCCATAGACACATTTGAGTGTCTCGTTTGACCGACCAAGAGTCAGCCAGTTGAAATCCCCGAGCGGCAGCTTTCTGTTCATCAAGCTGTCAGAGGACTTTTATTTGGCATCAGGCGGCTTGTTAGTCACTCGGCATTGTGCGTGCAGCTTTTTTGCTTGCCACAACGACCTCAAGTTTTACAAAAACTGTTGTTAGAATCAAAGGCATGACCCAGCCGCAAACAACCCCGCCCCGAGGAGGCGCCACTATCGAACCGGCCAGGGCAACGCTGAAGATCGTCCTTGTATATGCGACCTTCGCCAGTCTGTGGATATTGCTCTCTGACCAACTCGTTGCCTGGCTATTCAGCGATGTGGTACTGATCACTCAGGCAAGCAGCCTGAAGGGGCTGTTGTTCATTGCATTGACATCACTGCTGCTGCGCGGACTAATCAGGCCCCTGCTCGATGCCGCCCTGAGCGCAAGCATACGTGAGCGCCAGACGTCCCATGAGCAGCAGGTCATCCTCAATACCGCCCTGGTCGGAATCGTCAAGGCAAGAGAG
>CAYWNX010000022.1:0-14998 GCA_964459735.1 uncultured Dechloromonas sp.
GAACCACCAGATCCACCCCCTGCAACAAATCTCAATTGGACTCCAGAACTTATTGGCGAGGCACCGGAAGAAAGAATGATATGGGCGTTTACAGTTGAACTGACAATAAATTCATAACCAAGAGAGCTTATCTTAGTACTACCGATAAGTTGGGTCATTTCTATATATCCAGTAGAACTCAATGTTAGATCTCCTCCAACAATAGTATCGATGCCTATTGTAAAGCCTCCGATTGTGCCGTCTTCTGCGGTAATAGTACCGATAAATGTGCCGTCTACGGCTTCAAAACTTCCGTCAGAACTAAGCCTCCAACCTACTTGGCCCTTCCTATAATTGGGAGATGAGAGTGAGCCCTCTTTGACAATAGATCCATCCGGTACTGGTTGAATATTCAAAGGCTCCGGTACTGGCTCCGGAAGATTCTCTTGTTTAAACTCATCTTTGGGTTTAAAAACCTCTGGTGTTTTGGGGTTGTATTCTGTCATGTTAATCTTCAAAAATTTCGCCTTTGATAATTATTGGAAGCGATACAGTACAAAGCGCCGAGCCAGTCCATTTCAATTCCAGCCAGAAGTTATTTTCACCAGTCGCACCATTTGGTCGGAGCTTTACTCTCTTTTTGCTCGGATATTTTGTGTTATTTATTATTGCTCCGTTAAAATCATGGGTAGTTTGGCCATCATCAAAATAGAGTTTTGGGGTAACTATCATATTGGCGGCAATTGCTTGAGCCAAAGGGATCTCCACCGATTTGATTTTGAATCTCTCGCCTATTCTTTGAAGAGCGCTCCAAAATACCGAGGGGGCATTGTTATACGCAGTTCCCTGCTTATCGAGACCATGAGTAGCTCCTGTTGATCCGTCTCCGGCTTGAGTCCAGCCGATTATTGGTACCGCAAAAGAGAAGGAAGTAGCATCCGCAAAACATACGGCAGTGGCAGAAGTCGAGGAATTTCCACCGGTTGATCTCATTAAATTGAAAGCCCCTTGTGAAAGAACATTCTTTTGAAGTCCGAGACCATAAACACAGCCGTCTGATTCTGGGATAGTAGTATGGTTTCCAAAGACAACTCTATTGAGAAGTGCATCAATGCCACCTTGGAGACAAGGTTCGCCAGTTTCAGAGTAGTAAACTTCTTGAAATGAGTAGCCACCAACAAATTTTGTGATACGAAAACCCTCTGTTTGATAGTTACCGGATACTACATATAAGACTCCGTTTACATTTTTTTGAGCAGTGATAAGAGAGTCTGGAAACTCTACCCAAGTGATTTTGTTAAATCGGGTTGAAGTGGTATCCCAGAAAGCCATCTTCGCACGAGGTTGAAGAACACCGTTATTGGACATTTCAATTAAAGAGGTAGCTATATCAGATCCATAACTTTCAATGGACGTTGGCCACAGACCATACCCGAAGGCCAACGAATCGGCGCTTCCGATAGTATCACCTTCCACGGTCCCTTTACTGGTCCTTATTGCTCTTATATAGCCCTGGTTATTAATCACATCTCCGAAATAAAATACTCCATCAGAATGTCTATGGCAGGGGTGATTTGGAATCTGGATTTTATTTTTAAAAGTTGTTGGGTACGGAGTATTTGTCATAGCGGTCGTACTCATAGATCCACTTAAGAAAGTGCCGTTGAAAGCCGGGGTACCGTTGAGCGGACCGTACCGAGCGACGTCAGTATTCAAGAATGAATACATATAATTGTCGTAGTAGTCGAAACCGTTCCCAAGACCGTTGGACAGAGAGCCCCCATCGGAGAGGGCTGTGACTGATGAAAATGCCGAATCAATAGAGTACATCGAGCTTTTCGCATCCGAGACATACACATTAGAATCCTTTGGGTTCGTTTTTATCCAAAGAGGCGCCGCTTCTATAACAGACCCAGAGAACTTTTCGGAAGCGGCCGGTCTTAGAAGACCCGAAGCTACTTTTGAGTACGGAGAATCGAGATCGTTTATTGGTTGACCCGGATCAATACCAAGAGAAGTACGGAATTGACTACCGGTAGAAAAATGCGAAGCAGGAGATTGTCCCCCTAAAATGTTTTCTATTTTTATTGTGAACGGTCTCGATTTCATAATTAATATTGATTTTTTGGATAGTCTACTTTGAACCATTTGCCTCGGAAGAAATATTTGTCTCCATCACTTAGACGCATCTTTTTCCAATCCCACTCTCGGCATAGTTCCTCGAATAGTCCGGCAATCTGTCTATCTTTAAGAACAATCATTAAGATTCTTCTCAAGAGCCTCATTCTCTCTTTCATGTCGCCCACGATTTCGGCGTGCTCGATTTGAGAGAGAGCAAAGTCAAAAATTTTAATCACATTTCTCGGAGTGACAAATGGCAAGAACCGGAAAAACTGCATAACCCACTGGACCCGGAAGCGATAAGCGTCATCCTCTTGAAGGATGAAACAGAGAATCTCTTTTAGAGTTCTGATTTTCTCGCTTTGATGACGCTTCTCTAGTACCGTCATTGCCCTCCAGAGCTCTCGAGGCATCTCTGCCATTCGCTCATAAGGCAACAAAAGCAATCTGCGCTCATCCATCAAGGCTTTGATGTTTGTAAAAAGAGTATCTTTGATCTCCTTGATTACCCGCTCGTCACTTTTTCCCTCTTCAAGTTTTCGCCAAGATTCATTAAATATCTGATTTTTAATTTCATGCTTGAGTTTTGAAAGAGATTTAAAGAGAACATTGCCTCTCGGAAATCCAGGAAAAGGGTACTTTTCTCCGTCCATCCACATGATGTATGAACCTGATTTGTCAGTGGTGACTTTCGCCTCCACAGATACTTTGGTTTTCCAATACTGGACCATCTCCGGTTCGTATTTGCCAAAGAACTTCCGCAATAATGTTTTAAACATATATTTAAGGGATTTTGCTCGCTCCCTTGCATTGTGGTGAGAGGATTTCTGCAAGGAGATCCTCCCACCACGAACGAGCTTTAGTTAGCTATTAGTAGTTTCCGAAGAGAACGGCACCCATCTTGCGACAGTATGCAGGAACTTTACATCCGTAGAGGTAGAGACCCTGGTACTTCTTCGCAAATTGGTTTTCGGCTTCTACAACACGAGACTCACTCCACTTGTCGGCGAAGGTGATCATGCCTCTGTGGTTTGCAAGCATGAAGTAACCGTTGCCGGAAGCGGTGAAGTCACCGGAACCAGTCGAGTGACCGGCGCGAGTGGTGAATCTTCCAGATGTCGCAGTGTGGATATCAAATCCACCCATTCTCATGAACTTACCATTCACAACAGTACCGTTATACATTTCTGCAATGCCGGTCGGTTGTGTTTCTGCGGCCTGCACGAGAGCAGTTTTTATTTCCGCAGGAATAGTCAAGTGTCGGTCAGTCTCTGGGATCTCGTTGGCATTCAATCTTTCAGCCAAGAGAGTTACCTGATCGTAGATCGAGGAAGCGGAAACAGCAGTGGCCAAAGCCGCCTGGATTTCCCATCCGAGAGAACTCATACCGATGAGCGAAGCGTCGCCGGAACCGTACTTAGGGAAGGTAATACCATCACCTCCGAATGTACCGCGAAGTGTGTATCCTTCTTCAAAGTCAGATCCGGAAGCGGCACCATCCCACTCTGTAAGAGCCGCCACAGTTGTGGAAGTTACAGAAGAGATGCGGTACCAAGGGGACACAAAGGTGGCAGTAGAACGAAGTCTAAAGCCCTTACCGACATCAGTGGCTTCAAAGCCTCCGTGTACGATTGTGCCATCACCTTGCTCTACACCTGGCATCAAGCCAGATGTGATGTCGTCCTTGGTACCCAAAGTTACAGTTCCACCAGTAGCGGAAGTAACAATTGAGGCCATAGTCTGACCGGAACCGGTGACTTTAACGTCAATACCGATCCAAGAACCGGCTCTTGCATCAGCGGCCTTTTCGAGAACATACTTATCCACTTCCCTTTCAAGCACAGCGGCTCTGTTTGCCAAAAGGTTTTCAGAAACATTGTTTCCGTAAGTGAACAAATCTTCGAGACGATCGAGAGAGAAGTTAAAATACTTTCTCTTTTCTACGACGAGCTGGTCTTCTGCATCTACAATTGTCTCCGATACCATGTCGGTACCAACAACGTAATCAGAAATAAGAGCATCGTTAAGGAAAGAAAGAATACTTACTCTATCTCCCGGCTTTTTGATTTCGCCTTCGTAATCACGATTGACGATATCTGGAGTAACGGCATTGATGTAGACCCTTTTGAGGACTGCACCCGCAAATTGCTCACCAAAATTTTGAAGTTGCATATATTTGGGTTGATTAACCCCTCTCACTATGCCAATTCATCAAGTCTGATTTTGCCACTCATAAGCATTTCAGTGTATTTCCTATGGTTGTTTTTGCGCAAATCAGCGACTTCTTCGGCTGTGAGTTTGTCGGAAGTAGGAACTTGACCACCTCCAGCAGGTCTTTCCAGACCTTTCCTTTGGGGATCGAGTAACCCTTTCTCATTGAGGAAGAGCTTGGCTACCTTTTCAATCTCTACTCCGGGGAATCCGGCCCGATATGGACCAAACTCGGCGGACAGGTCCCGAAGGACTGGATATTGAATCTGGATAGCTTCCAAGACTTTTTCTTCACGAAGCGAGCTAAGCTCACTTTCCAAAGATTGAATCTTGGTTTCAAGCATCTTGCCCTCATCAGAGAAGGCTTCCATAACAGCAGGGGGTTGAGATGTAAGTTGTAAAATTTTGTCCTCGAGTTCTTTCTTCTGCTTTCTCTCTTCTTGAAGAGCGATGAGAAGCTTCTCTTCGGGAGTTTGAGTCCCGGGAGCCGGTGGCGTATGAACCGGTGGAACCGGTGCAGGCGGCACTGGAGGAACAGGGGGCACAGGCGGCACAACTACATCGGGAGTTGGCGACACCTGGGGTTGTCCATCTATTGGACTGGCCGGTGACGAACCCGGCAATACATCTTTTGGTACTTCTGCCATTGTTTTTGATGGTGACGAACCCACCGTACATCATTAATGTGGAGTTTATTTATGGAGGGTGGCTCACTAAATCCTCACGTTTCTCAAAGAACTATTCCAATTAATTTTGATTTATTAAATTTGATAAATGTCTTTCCAAATCCTTCCTTTCCAATTCTGGAGCCTTGATGGCTTTCAGAAGGTTGAGATAGACATGCAATGAAGCTTTAAGAAATGCATCCTGTTTGTCTGTTGTTTCTCCGGTAGCAAATCTCTCTTCAATCAGTTTTATTTGAACATCACAGAATATTTTTATTTTCTCCACAGTAACTTCCGTTCCATCCATGATTGCTTGCCATCGGTCATACTCCTGTCTTTCCTCTGGTTTCAAATCGGCGATCGTATTGATCCCCTTCTTTTCGAAAAATTTTGTTATGAGTGAAGAAATTGACATAAAAATAAACGACGGAAGACTTTGAGTCTTTCCGCCGTGGTATGGTTAGGAACAAACTAATTATACTACTTTTAGAACGTCAAGCAAAATTTAATCGTCTGGTGTTTCCACTATTTCTCCTTGCCAATCTTTGCCCACTACTCTTTCCCCAACCTGGTGCTCTATGGGCCCATCGCTATTCTGGAGTAAAAGAAGGATACTTCCACCTTTGCGAGTACAGTCAAATTCCCTCAATTTATAGCCACGAAATGGCTGTTTGTGGGTATGATTTGCCTCAAGGTCTTCAATAAAGAAGAGACCTTCTTTAGACAAATATGGCATCATGATTGGAGTGGAAACCACTTGATGCTCCGGGCAATGTCCACCATCATCAAAAATTACATCAATATCCCCACCTATAGTTTTCATCACGTTTGCCATACCAATAGGATCCTCTTGTTTGCAAAATAGACTGATGATTCTTTCTTCTTGAATAAGAGTTTTAGGATTGTTATCGATTCCAAAGATTATGGCATTCGGAAAATAGTCTCTCCACATTCTAAGAGAACCTCCATCGGCAATCCCTATCTCGACCACTTTCTTAACACTATTTCTTTTATGACCAAGCAGACCCTCATACACAACGGTATAGGTGTGTCCGCTTGAAGCTTTATCGGTTCCGTATTTTTCAGCAAGAATATCTAATTCATTCATTTTGATTTTTTTAGTTTGATGATTAAGTCTTCGATGATGTTCCAATCATTTGCGATCATCTGCTGTATAGCCTCTTGAGACTTACCAGTAAGGGCATTACTTACACCCTGTTGGATGTCGATAACGTCAAAATTGGAATTTACTTTATAGTGGCTTATCCCATTTGTATCTCTAAAGTTTTTGTTTAAAAACAAAAACATTCTTTCTGATATAACCCTTTTTTGCAGTGGATCTTGGTATGATTTGGCAGATGAATAATATGGAGACCGTATCGTTATGATACCCCCAGGCTTGAGAGCACGGTATACTTCATCCATAAAAGTGAAAAACGGATCAGAGATAGGATCATCACCGCCTCGAGGAATATACTCCACTATGTAATTTGCGACAAATTCCTCGACAGAATTGTCTTTAAATGGCCAAGGGAATTGGAATAAATCGTGTACGATATCAGCTTTAGTACCATTCTTGGTTATATCTACACCCTTAAAACCTTTTGTTTTCGCTCTCCCACAACCTAAATCAATTTTTAATTTATTTTTTTTCATATCAATATACTGTACCGGTTTTTACATCAAGGTGACCAACCTTGACCCTGGTATCAATAGCTACCTTGTATCCAAGCTTCTTTACTTTCTCAAAGAAATACAAATCTTGGGTGTAAATTTTAGGACCAGAGTTGGTCTGTTCGGTAACTGTTTTAAACCACGGCTTAGTTAATCTTTGGTCTCTAAAAATATCTAGTTTAAATAAAGTGAAGCCCATTCCCATACCATTGCATTCCACCAAATCACCGTCTTTCCATCCTCCATCACCTTTTTTTGCTGATGGGTATCTCACTTTAAAGTATCCGGCTTTACTGTCTGGCTTTTCTTTTGGATCACCATAAATCAAAGGGAGGGACGGAAGACCTTTTGTCCAATAAAGACCACCAACAACGTCATAACCTTTCTCTATATCCTCGTAGAGCATCATCAGTGGACCTTGGGTATTGGGAATATAAGGGACCAAATTATCATCTTCTATTGTTAGAATATATTTAAAATCTGCCAGAGCAGGATTAGAGAGAATAGATTCTATTGCAATATTATAAGCCTCACCAACTTCGTATCCTCCAACCACCATGTCTAAGACCGGTACATTCATTGGTTTAACTAGTCGCTTAAATGATTCAACAAAGAGAGGATGGAAACCATGGACCACAGTAGTAGTAAATTCGTTCTTTGTCTTACATTTTTTACAATTCAAACTATGCTTTTCTTCCGTAGTGCCACGATTAGGCACAATAATTATTGTTGATAGGTCTTTAAAAGTTTTTCCAGAGGGAATTTTTGCTGTAATGTTGCGAACTTTTGCTTCGTGAAGCAGCGAGTCGATGGTGTTTGCAGCTACTTTTTTCATTTTCTTAAAGTAATTTAAATAAAAAAACCACCCAAGAGGGCGGTACGCCTTTTACTTGGATAGCCAGTAATCCTTTTTATGAAATTGTCGGTACATTTATTATAGCATATCTTAGGAAGATATCACAACGTACGGCTGTGCAGTATTTCCCCGTATAGTACCCTCCTTATTAATATCTGTGGTTGCGATAGAAAGAGGGATTCCATTTGTCGTGGTAGTAAAAGATCCTCGTACTACTGGCCCAGCATTACCACCACCGGAAAATCCGGTTCCTTGACCAGCTTGCGCCAAAAGTCCATAGCTAGAATTGCCAGCCGAAGTGGTTACTACTCCTAGATAATATAGACCGGGCACCATAGCGGACGAGGCAGAGGTTATCAAAGTCATCCAAGAAACACCACTTGTTACGGCAGACGATCTTGAAGCACTATTTACAAGTGTCAGAGTTCCCCCATTTAACGTATAGAGACCGAGACTAACGGTTATAGACTTTGCCGTAGTATTCCCTCCGCTTATACCCATATAAATTTTGCTCAAAGATAACGAACCAAACAATTGTATTGCTTGAATTGAGAGCACTCCAGGACCGGCAAATGTTGATGTTGATCCGAGCGGAGCTTGTATATTTTCAAATGAGAAAAGAGTTGTCATAGTTATGAGGTGATTAAAATATAAGGTGTGAATTTTGAAGAAGTACCAAAGGTTGAAAAATCACTCGTTAAACCAGAAACAGGAAGAGCGTTTGTTGTTGCACTTGAATAAGCCCCTCTAAAAAATCCTGGTTCGTTTCCAGTAAACTGGTTGTCGGTAGGCGCTCCCATAAAACTCATGTTTGACGTTGCGCCCCCAGTGCCAGAAGTAAGAATCCCTATATACCATGTTCCAGGATCAAGAGTTTGTGCCGATGAAAAGTTTGTCATTGTAAAATAAAGCCCGGAACCAATAGTTGTTTTGATCGAAGAAGACGAAACACTGTTTACTAAAGTTAATGTATCCCCAGTCCTTGAATAAATCCCTATAGAGACAGTGTGCGATCTAGTGCCAGAAGAGCCATGTGAGACCACTAATTGGAGAGTTCCCATAGCCACAGTCTCATACACATTAAAAGCTCTCATTAAAAGACTGGTCGCAGGTATTGATTGTGCGGTTCCGTTTGCATGAGCTAAATTTTGAAAAAAAAGTGACATGTTTATGAAGATAATACTATATATGGATTTTCTATACCATCGGTTCCAGTAATATCAAAAGCCGATGTGTTATAAGAAACTCCTGGACTTGATGATGTTGCAGTTGCTCGACCTCCTTCAAAAAACGGACGCGCGTTTGCTGGAGAAAAAGGACCAGCTCGTTTAAAGAAATAAGAGCCAACTCCAGTAGACGATTTTTGAATACCAATATAGTACGCTCCTGGCGCTAAAACCAAACTATTCGCAACAGTAAAATCAAAGTAGGTTGATTGGTTAACGGTAGTGGTGGAGCTAAGTGATGTCGTTCCGGAAGCTGTAGCTACAGTAGAGAGAGTTGCTCCGTTCCTTGTATATATGGCAACCATAAAACTTCCGGCCAAAGTATTCGTTGAATTTGAAATCCCATGTATTCCAGCTATTTTTACCGATTTAAAATCCATTGAAATCGGTAAATAAATACTCTGCATATAAAGAGAGTTGTTTGTAAAATTAATATTACCTCCGTTTATCATTCGAAAAGTAAAAGGGACTGTATCAATGAATAAGATTTTAGGTTGAGGAATGGCTGGGGTTGAAGATCGGTGAGGGACAGCGCCTACACCCATTAATAAGAAATTACTCATGATTCGAAATTAAGTTTCTTGACTAAACAGTGCAGAAAACGAAATTGTTGTACCGGTTATGTCTGGCAAATCTACAGTCCAGTTATTTCCGGTCGCATCTTGTGGCCAAGGCACAGAAGGAGCCCAACCAGCTAAACCATAAGCAGGAATCTCCATCGTGTGTACTATGTTTCCACCAGTGACAGCTCGAATATTCACAGAGACCGCCGCATCAGAATCATTCGATCCGGTGACCATAATGCAATCTAGGTATGCCCCAGCCACGGCATCTTTTAGAGTTGTCTCCGTACCATTAGCAACTTGAACATAAGCAGTCTTGATCAAATCTCTAACTTGAATAGGTCGCATAATCTGTCTTCCTTCTGTATCGAATGTTGCCTTCACAACATCACCATCCGCCACCGGAGTAGGATTAGCCGTTCTTGCGATGCCTCCGATCTGCACAGGAGCAGAGCCATCATCGGCTACATCTGCAACCACCGGACCAACCGAGAGGGTGGAATTGAGAGTACCATTTACATTCACATTGCCGGTTATGGGTACAGGATTGGTCCCAGAGTATTGAACACCTGAACTATCTACAAGGGCCGCTTTGATTGAATTAGTTATGTCAGAAACAAGCCAACTATCTCGAGCTAAACCTTCACCATTTAGTATGGTTGCTCCAATGCTTCCGGTCACACCGGAGACGGCTACAGTACCATCTACCGTGATTGCTCCTCCTGCATCACTTATCGGGACCGGATTCGTACCGGAATACGCTACTCCAGAACTATCTACGATGTTTGCTCCTATGGTCCCAGCAAAGCCTGTCACGTAAACGGAATCAATTGATCCGCTAAGCTGTTGAACGTCCAAATGTGTCGCTCGTAATTCTGTATCGGTTAATCCGGATGATCCGGTAGGCAGTTCCACTTTCACTCTTCCGTCTGGATTCATAATTTCCGCAAACGTAGAAGCGGCCGCACCGGTTATATATACCGAGTCAATGGTGCCGCTCATTTGTACTACATCAAGATGAGATGCTCTCAATTCGGCATCTGTAAGTCCAGAACCTCCAGTCTCGACAGATACTCTTATTCGATTATCTCCATTTAAAACTTCCGATCCTGCCATTGTTGAACCAAAGATTCCAGTCACATAGACGGAGTCCACGGACCCAGATAATTGTTGAACATCGAGGTGAGCCGCTCTAAGCTCTGTATCTGTGAGACCAGATGAGCCAGTCGGTAACTCTACTTTAACCCTGCCATCCGGATTCATTATCTCTGCAAATGTTGAGGCCGCGGCGCCAGTGATGTAAACAGAATCAATACTACCGCTTAACTGCTGTACGTCTAAATGGGAAGCCCTAAGCTCGGCATCAGTTAGAGCAGATCCTCCGGTTTCTACCGAGACCTTGAGTCGGTTATCGGAATTGATTAGATCACTACCAGAAAAGCTTGTGCCATAAATATCTCGCACATTCACAGCGAGAGGATTTGAACCCGAGTATTGAACACCAGATGAGTCTACCAAAGCGGCCTTTATAGAATTTGTAATATCACTTACGAGCCAACTATCACGTGCAAGACCCTCCCCATTGAGTATGGTAGCCCCTATTGAGCCAAGAACTCCATTTACTATCACAGAAGCAACTGCATCAGTTGCAACTTGAACACGCAAGGCCCCACCTTCACCGGCAAAGTTTCGCATACGATCGTGCGTACCAGTGGCGTTTACCATCATGGGAAGAATGTTTTGCATACCGGTAGCAGAGGCCCCATCACCTTGAGAGACTTTTGCAACCGCACCACCTATTTGGGCGACATTCACTGAAGACAACGAGTCGGTCATCAAAACTACCCTCATTGTGCCTGGAGTTGTTTCGTTTAGACCGGCAGTGACATCATTTCCACCATATTGCATCACATTTACAGAATCAGCATAACCAGAAACTTGAGGAGCCGGAGAAGTAGTGAATGAGCCTGTGACCGGCAGAGGATTGTCGGAATTATAAACATCTCCTTCTCTATTTCCTGGAACCACAAAAGTAGAAGCGGCGGCGCCAGCTGTAAATGTACCAGCCACTTTAACTTCTCCATCCGAATTTACTGGCACAGAGAAAGCGGATTGGCTAAATCCTTTAATAGTGAAAAAGTCTGATTTACCTTGAGACGAGCCTCCCCCGACTAAAGTAGTGAGATTCTCAAACAGTTTTACTATTTTTCCTTCCTCATCGCGAAGCTGGACAGGTAAAGGGTGCTTTAGATCCACACCTTTGAGAGAGACTTCACCGGATACTTTCATTTCACTTGGCATCACTGGAGGAGCGATTTTTATTTTTGAAGTATCAAAATTTACGATTGGAGTTGGGACCTTGATTGGAGGGATGGTCACACGAACTTCCGCTTCTGGAACTCGGATTGGAGGAATGTTTACGATAGGACTATCTACCTTCACATTGCTTATATGATCTGCCACCCTCTCCAAAATGCTTTTGTTATCCGAAGCCATTTTAGAAATCTCAATAGAGATCTTTTCCGACATCTCTTCACCCATAGCTTTAAATACAGGCTTGAGCGCCTCCGTCTGCTCTTTCTGGATAGCGGTCATGAGTTCCTTACCTTGGCCCTCTTTCCATTGCTTATCCTTCGCTTTTTGGATTAAATCTTGCAGTTCTTTTTTCATATTATGCTCCAATTAAGCTAGTAAGTTGCTCCAGTTCTGGAGTGAGATCTTCTGTTTGTGCCGGTGCGACCGCTTGAGGGGTTGGTTGTGGTTGGCCAGGAACAGGCTGTGGTTGATTCTGCGCCATCATCATTTGCATTTTTTGTTCTTGCAATTTATCTTCTGCCTCCTCTACTTCTCTAAGCTCTTCCGGCGTGAGATCAAGGATCTCGAGCTGTCGTTTCTGGGATATTTTGCGAAGAGCAGGATTGTCCGGATATTGAGCCGTGACTGCTTGGTATTTCTGTACGGTTTTAATATCATTCTGCTCTTGCTCGGAGGAAGAAGAGACTATTGGATCGTAGCCAAACTCACTCTTCCAATCTGAAGGATAGACGGACTTTGGATAAATATTTCCGTCTCTTCCAATCTTGTAGAGCTTCATTATCTTAGGAGCATTGGCGTGCATGAGAGCTGACCACTTCATCGCAAGTTCGTACCAAGATCCACGATAGAATTTCTGCATTGCGAGTGTCCTTTCGGTAGCTTTGCCAACCAGGACCTCTACTTCTCCAAGTGTTTGAGTACCACCTTCTCCTTGACCTTTTTCTATAGCGGTTGCACCGGAGCCTCTCTCGGCCATTTTGATAACAAAATCAATCGCCGCCAAAGTATCATCGAGACCGGAAATCTCGACCGGCATGATTGTGTCTTTAGGATTACCTGGAGCTGGAAGCATTCGGCCAGGTCCTGGCTCATATGTTTGCGGTACATATCCTTGCTTGGTTGCATCGTACCAGTGCATTTGGAAGTTTTTGAGGGTTCTATTTTCGGCAAGTTGTGAGAACCAAGTATTCAAAATTTTATTCGGTACTCTGATTAGATCGTCCACTGAATCCGGGTATATATCGTTTGTCTCTGGGTCCTCGCTCCACTGAACAAAAGGATAAAACTCCACACCTATAAGAGTATGGAGGAGCTCATCGTTGAGGACCACGTTATCATTGGCATACGTAATAACATGCCTTTCAAATTTCTTTGATTTAGTATTCCATCTCTTTGTGTAGTGCTCGCAAAGATTAAGGAGCACATCACCGGCCGAAAATTTATCGAACTCATCACTGTTTACGCCCATCGCCTTTAGCCTCTCTTGTTTCTTTTCTAGCTCTTCTTTATTTTTAGCATCTTGAATAATTGCGTCTGTTGTAGTGACATATTTTTTTAATTCGGTTTTCGCTTCTTCGGTATATCTAGAATCGGCAAGCACATCTCTCAAAGATCGGAAGATATTTTGACGCACTATAAATCGAGCAGTCTCAATATCCATTGGGTCCATGAGAGGATCGAATACAATATCCCAAACATCCAATATAGAAACCTCTACCCCCTTATCTCCAATGTTGAGCATTTTAGTTGAGAGACCATAGCGCAAAACATTTTTCTTATCCAGAATATCTTTCCATTCAAACTTCTGCTTTTTGAATTGATCGTCCCAAATAGATTGGTAGATAATTTCTTTTTGTAGATCTCCACCCAATTCTTTCCACTCGATATTTGGCGCATCATCAATTTTAGAGAGTAAAGTTTTTTCCGTCTCTTTCATCAGAGGCACATTAACCGCTTGACGTTGTGTCAGCCGATTTGTGCGGACTTTGTTGCGTGAGAGCTCATAGTTCTCATTCCAATCATTATGCTTTCGCTCTTGGAAGTCACGAGCAACTTTGCGTTCTTTTACCAATGTCTCCATTAGAGCAGATCGCATATACATATTGGACGAAGTCGCCGCAGAAGTAGAGGACTCCGCGACAGAACTTGAAGGGCTTGTTTGGGATGGTGTGTTGTATTGCATATTTATAAAAATAAAATACGGACAGATTTACATCTGCCCGCCTTTGTATGGTTAGGGTTTAACTTGTATAAATTATATCACAAACAAATCAAAAAAGGTGTCAAAGTTTTGCTGTTGATAATGGTTTTCTTCGTCTCCATGGCCAATAGTCCAATTCAATGCCTTGGAAAATCCCATCGGCATCAAAATGCAATATCGTTCTACCCCCTTTTACTCCACTCAATCCCCCTGTAGTGATAAGAGCATGGAAGATTTCCCGGAATCGATCTGTTTCTTCTGGAGTATATCCTTTTATTTCAATCTCTATTTTCATACGCCAAGTTCTGGGTAATATGGTTTCAATGCTGGTGAAGCTGCCATATTGTAATTAATAATACTTGAAGGCGAGAAAGTCATGGAAGCCGCATCGGGCGTGTCCGTACTTTCTGATGCTAACAAATCACCTCGCGCTCGCATCTCTTCTTTGGAAATAATCTGAATTTTCTTATCGTGGGTCACTCGATATTTAATTATTGAGAGTTGCTTCCAATCGTTATGAGGAGTAAGAGCGCCACCATGCAATACCCATTGTCTAAACTTCCAGTAACACTCCGCGCGCATATTATAGAACTCAATAGGGTCCTTCGATTTTTCTTCTTCTGTCTTTTCTGTTGGTTTCTCACCACCTTTGAAAGCGTTGATCTCTGCCCCAAGTTGTTTAACGCGACTGACTACACCGGCACCAATGGCTACCGCATCTATCCAAATATTTGATGGCAAGATATTTTCTTCTCTTGAATCTCTAACGACTTTCTCGGCAGTTTTCATCAAATCTTTCTCTACATTTTTATCTTTAACATAAACAACATTGTCGGTACGAATAACAAAAGAGTTTGCATTGGTTCCTTCCGCCACATCCACTCCCATCTTCTTTGGGCCAATAGATTGAATCTGCGAGGCTCTTTGCTCTGCTTCCTCAATCTGTTCTGGAGTAAGTAGCGGACTCCAACCTTTATCATCCACCATGTCGCTCGGAGGATAGACACATTCGTAAAGGATCCCGAACATAATTGGGTCCAGCGCTTCTCGCATTTCCTGGACAAACTCTTCCGTCAAACGGCCCTCTGCCAAGCCTTGTTTATAGTCAATTACAAATTTGTGGAACTTAGGATCCATTCTTGAGCGATATGCGTGATTTCTGCCGAAAGAGTTTGTGATCTTGAGTA
>CAYWNX010000023.1:0-14915 GCA_964459735.1 uncultured Dechloromonas sp.
CCCCGGCGAAATCACGGTACTCCTGATAGCTCTTGGCCTTGGGGTCGGTGTCCTTGAGGTTTTCCCCGTCGTAAATCCGCATCTTGCTGTAGATGCTGGAGTTCTCCGGCTCTTTCAGACGCGACAGCGCCGAGAACTGCGCCATCATGCGCAGCGTATCCGGCGCGCAGGGCGCTTGCGAGAGCGAGGAATTGAACATCAGCTTCTCGTAGATGTGCATCTCGTCGGTAACACGCAGGCAGTAGGGCACCTTGACGATATAGATACGGTCGAGGAAAGCCTCGTTGTTGCGATTGTTCTTGAAGGTCAGCCACTCGGCCTCGTTCGAGTGGGCAAGCACCATGCCGTCGAAGGGGATGGCGCCAAAACCTTCCGTGCCCTTGTAATTCTGTTCCTGGGTCGCGGTGAGCAAGGGGTGCAGGACCTTGATCGGCGCCTTGAACATCTCGACGAATTCGAGCACGCCACGGTTGGCCAGGCAGAGGCCGCCGGAGTAGGAATAGGCATCTGGGTCATTCTGCGAGTAGCTTTCCAGCTTGCGAATGTCGACCTTGCCGACCAGCGAGGAGATGTCCTGATTGTTCTCGTCACCCGGCTCGGTTTTCGAGACGGCAATCTGCGACAGCACTGACGGATGCAGCTTGACCACCCGGAAACGTGCGATGTCGCCGCCGAATTCCCGGAGGCGCTTGACCGCCCACGGGCTCATGATGGTGCCCAGGTAGCGGCGCGGAATGCCGTAGTCTTCCTCGAGAATCGGCCCGTCCTCAAGGACATTGAACAGGCTGAGCGGCGATTCGTGCACCGGCGAACCCTTGATTGCGTAAAACGGCACTTTCTCGATCAGGTATTTCAGCCGCTCGGCCAGCGAAGACTTGCCGCCACCGACCGGGCCGAGCAGATAGAGAATCTGCTTCTTCTCTTCCAGCCCCTGGGCTGCATGGCGGAAGTAGGAAACGATGTGCTCGATGACCTCCTCCATGCCGTAAAACTCGCGGAAGGCCGGATAAAGCCGGAGCATCTTGTTGGCAAAGATGCGGGAGAGTCGAGGGTCGCTGCGGGTATCGACCAGTTCCGGCTCGCCGATGGCCAACAACATGCGTTCGGCGACACTGGCGTAAGCCGTCCTGTCGTTCTTGCAAACTTCCAGGTATTCCTGGACCGACAATTCCTCTTCCTGTAGAGCTTCGTAGCGACTCTGGTAGCGCGCGAATATCGACATGGCTGCCTCCTTGAGATTTACATCGACTGCTGGGAGTACTTCCCCTCTTTTCTTAACGGCTGGACCAGCCGTTTGGTTTATGCCGCCAGACGCGGACGGCTGGAAAAATTATTCAACACCTCGGCGATACGCGCCAGACCCCAGTTCAATTCTTCTTCGTTAATCACCAGCGGCGGCGCCAGACGCAGCACCGTGCTGTGGGTATCCTTGGTCAGCACGCCATGAACGAGCAAGGCTTCGGCCAACTGGCGGGCGTCGGCTTGCTGCGGGTCCACTTCGATACCGGCAAACAGGCCACGACCACGAACCGCACGAACAATTGGCGAACTCTCTGCCAGTTGGTGTAGCTGAGCAAGTAAAAGTTCGCCCAGTCGAGCGGAGTTTTCAATCAGGCCTTCTTCCTCCAGCACATCAAGCGCCGCCAGCGCAACACTGCAGGCCAGCGGATTGCCGCCGAACGTCGAACCATGATCGCCCGGGGTGAACACCTGCATGACGGCTTCGTCGGCGAGGAAGGCAGATACCGGCAACAAGCCGCCGCCGAGCGCCTTGCCGAGTATCACGCCATCGGGGCGGACGGCTTCGTGCTGGCAAGCCAGCAACTTGCCGGTGCGGCCGAGGCCGGTCTGGATTTCATCGACGATCAGCAATACATTGTGATGCTTGCAGATCGTCGCACAGGCCGCCAGATAACCGTTCGGCGGCAGGATGATGCCGCCCTCGCCCTGAATCGCCTCGACCAGGAAGGCCGCGGTATTCGGTGTGATTGCCGCGGCCAGCGCGGCCGCATCACCGTAGGGAATGCACTTCAGACCGGGCGGGAATGGACCGAAACCATCCCGGTATTGCGCTTCCGTCGACAGGCCGACGATGGTGATCGAACGACCATGGAAATTACCCTCGCAGGCAATGATCTCGGCCTGATTTTCAGGCACGCCCTTGATCTTGTAGGCCCATTTGCGGACTGCCTTGAGCGCGGTTTCCACCGCCTCCAGCCCGGTATTGACCGGCAACACCCGATCGTAGCCGGTGAGCAGGGCCAGACGACGCAGCAACAGCGGCAGCCGGTTATTGGAATAGGCCCGTGAAGTCACCGCCAGCCTTGCGGCCTGTTCGGTCAACGCCGCCAACAGGCGCGGATGGCCATGGCCGAAGCTGGTCGCCGAATAGGCCGACATCATGTCGAGATAGCGCCGCCCATCGACGTCGCTCAGCCAGCAACCGTGGCCCTCCTGCAACACCACGGGCAAGGGGGCGTAATTGCGTGCCCCGAAGCCGTCTTCCCAGCGCCGCAAGGTTGTACTGTCCGGCGCCGACGCCGCATCGAGCAGATCAAGGACTGCCTTGAGCGCCCTGCTCTCCACGTCCTGCATCGGGTTGTATTCGGCAATCTCCAGACCGACGCAATCCCGGTTGCGCAGCACACCGCGCAAAATCTGGTGCAATGCCGCCAGCGATAAGCCGCCACTGGCCGGTGTGGAAACGCCGGGTGCATCTACGGGGTCGAGTACATCGAGATCAAGGCTGATTCCCCATGGACCATTGCCAAGCTGCTGGAGGGCTTCGGCAAATATTGTCGGCAAGCCACGCGCTTCGATTTCATCCATCGCAAAGACGCGAACGCCCAAGGCGGCCAGGCATTCAACTTCGGCTGTTTCGTAGCTGCGGGCACCGATCACCACCGTTCTGGCCGGATCGAGGGACGGCCCCGGCACACTCGTCATCACCGGATCACCCAGCCCAAACAACGCCGCCAAGGGCATGCCGTGAGCGTTGCCGCTGGGACTGCTGGCCGGCGTATGCGCATCGAGATGGGCATCGATCCAGATCAGGCCGGGTGGCCTGCCAAGGGCCCGCCCTATGCCACGCCAGGTGCCGGCCGCCATGCTGTGATCGCCACCGAGCACCAAGGGGCGCTGTCCGGCAACAATGGCCGCTGCCGTGGCATCGGCCAAGCCGCCGAGCAAGACCGGCATTGCTGCGGTCGACGTATCGGGAAGCAGCATTTCCTGCCATTCGACAGCCATGCCGTTATGTCGTATCACGGCCGCCAGACCAGCCTGCTTCAGAAAAGACGGCCCCATTTCGCAACCGGAAAACGGCGCCCCGAGAGAACTTGCCACCCCAATGCAACGCACTGACGGGTTGAGGGGGATGAGCCTGCGCATGAAGAAACTCCTTTCCGCATCCTGGATCCTGCGGCTTCATCCATCTGACTGATATGAACCTGGCAAGTTCACTCAATTTGAAGTTTTGCGCGACGTCGGACCAAGTAAAAATCGCTGCGGTGAGTTGTTCGGATCAAGCAGATCGGTCGGGCTGCGGTCAACACGGAAAAAAGCCAAAAATCGCAGTCGACCGCGCCCCGTCCCGCCAGGGGACTTGCTTTGCGGCGCCGGAAGCCCTCCTGGGGTGCAGCATTGCGGCTGACCTCCCGGACACAAAAAAGGGGCCATCCGCCCTTGGTGAATCACGCTTCGTTGAACAGCACCCAATGGTTATCGAGCGCCATTTTCTTCGGCCAGGGCAGGAGTAAAGGCTTGGCCGTCGGGTGCCAGCGGACCAGCCCGAGGGCGGTGGAGACCAGCACGCCGCCGCCCGGCTTCGGCCCGGTCCACGTGGTCAGGGCATAGGCTTCCTGCAGTTCGACAATCGGCACCAGCTTGTCCGGCGCGCCGGGGTGCCACAGCTGGGCGAGGCCGGCCTGGTTGCTAGAGAGGGCAAAGCCGCCGTTGTAGGCGGCGGTGATATCGCCGGCGTAACCGACGCCATCGTTGGCGCGGGTCGGGATGTGCAAGTCATCGCCATCGAGCACCGCCAGCACCGGCGCGGCTGCACGTTTAGCCGGGTCGTCGTGTTCGGCCTGCATGGCGATGCCGAGGAAGGTTTTGCCGGCCGCCGCTGAATGGCTCCAGGCGAGGTGGCGCAGGCTGAGGCGCGGGTCGTCCAGTTTCCACTGACGGAGCAGGCGGCCGCTCTGGCCATCGAGCCGGACCAGCGAGGAATCCATCCGCTGCAGGTCGTATTTCTTGTCGGCAGCCGTGCGTGGAATACCGCCATTGGCGATAACCACGTGCCCCTCGGCATCGAGCAGCAACTGGTGCGGCTCCATGCCGTGACTTTCCCACTCGTCGAGCTTTTTCAGGCTCTTGCGCTCACGCACGCCGATCTTGCCGCGGCCGCTCTTGCTTTCGGTTTCGGTGGTGTAGATCACATCGCCGCGCCGGCTGAGGATGGCGTGGCCGTTCAGCCGGGCGCTGGAGGTTTCTTCTTCCAGGTTGATCTGCTGCATCACCTGGCCGTTGCCGTCACAGCGCAGCAGCCAGCTGCCGGGACGCACGCCGGTGACCAGCAGACCGCCGTCGGCTTCGGGCAGCAGGCCGTGCGGGCGGGTGGGCAAAGCAGTCGCATAGCGGATATCCAGCTTTTTGCTTTCCCAGTTCGCCGCCAGCACGCCGGCGTAATAGGTATCGCCGGGATTGGGGCCGCGCCAGGCCGCACCGACCAAGGCGCCAGCCTCCGTTGCCCCCTCGCCGGCCAGGACCAGGCCGGATTTTGACAGGATGCCGAGCGCCCCCAGCGAGAGCAGAAAGCGGCGACGATCAAAGGTATTTTTCATGGTTCGACGGTCTTTCGCTTAACGGTAGCCGGCCCGGTCGAGCAGCCTCTGCGCCGCCGCGACGTTCTTCGCCAGGGCGCCAATCGGCAGGGTATCTGCCTTGAACTTGCCCATCGTCTCGAGTGCCGGATTGTTGGTGTTCAGACCAGCGACCACCGGCCATTCGTTATTGCCATCGGCAAAGTAACGCTGCGCCTCGTCGCTGGCCAGGTATTCGAGGAACTTGACGGCCGCCTCCTGATTTCTGGAAGTCTTGACCATGCCGCCGCCGGAGATATTGATGTGCGTGCCGTGGCCAGCCTGGTTCGGCCAGACGATGCCGACGCGCTCCATCATGCGGCGATCCTCGACCTTGTCGGAGCGGATCAGCCGCGCCAGATAGTAGGTATTGGACACCGCAACGCCGCATTCGCCCGCCGCCACCGACTTGATCTGATCGGTATCGCCGCCCTTCGGCGCCCGGGCGAAGTTGGCGACAACGCCTTTGGCCCATTCTTCCGTCTTTGCTTCGCCATCATGGGCGATCAGCGAGGAAACCAGCGACAGGTTGTAGGGGTGCGCGCCGGAACGGCTGCACAGTTTGCCTTTGAGTTTTGGATCGGCCAGCGCTTCATAGGTCGGCACATCGTCAGCCTTCAGAGCACTGCGGTTGTAGATGATGACGCGGGCGCGGGTCGAGAAGGCGAACCAGGTATCGGTATGCAGATGTGCCGGAATACGCGCTTCCAGCAGTTTCGACTTGACCGGCGCGAAGAGGCCGAGGGCATCGGCGGTGGCCAGCCGTGCCGCATCGACCGTGATGAAGACATCGGCCGGGCTATTGGCGCCCTCGTTGCGAATACGCTCCATCAATTCCTCTTCCTTGCCTTCGATCCGGTTGATCTTGATGCCGGTCTGCTGGGTAAAGTTTTCGTAGAGTTTTTCGTCCGTCTGGTAATGGCGGGCGGAATAGAGGTTGAGTGTCTTTTCCTGAGCCGTTGCACCAAAAGCGGCGGTCAGGGCCAGTGCAATCACGAGAAGTTGTTTTTTCATCGATCAATTTTCCTGTCGGCAAGTAACATACGGGCAAATGGTGAATATCGCGGTCGACGGCGTTTTTTGCCCAAAAAAGCTATCTGACCGAAAGCAAAAAGCCCCCGCCGAAAGACGGGGGCCGGAACAAGAATGCTTAGAACTTGTACTCGGCACTCAGGATGTAGCGACGGGCCTGGCCCGGCACGACGAAACCGCCGTTGTCGTAGAGCGCGTCGTAATACAGTTTGTCGAAGACGTTCTGGACATTGAACTTGACGGCGTACTTGGCCTGCTCGTAAGCGACCATGGCATCCCAGCGGACATAGCTGGGCGCAAAGTTCGGATCGAATTCCGCGGTGCCGGTCGGCGCCCCGCCGTAGCGCTTGCTCTTGTATTCCGCCCCGCCACCGATCTTGAAGCCCATCGGCAAACGGTAGGTTGACCAGACGTTGAAGGTGGTCTTCGGCGTATTGCGCGGCTCCTTGCCGACAAAGTTCGGATTGCCGGTGATGGGCGCCACTTCAAGAATTTCGCCATCGATCAGCGACAGGCCGCCGAAGACTTCCCAGTTATCGGTAATGCGACCCGCCAGCTCCAGTTCCAGGCCATCCGACTCGCGCTTTTTCGTCAGGATCGAGGCGGTGGATTCCAGATCGGTGTTGCGCTCCCAATCCTTGACGGCGTGATAGAGCGCCACACGGAAAGCCAGATTGCCGTCGAGCAACAACCACTTGGCACCCAACTCGGTGACCTTGGAGCGTTCCGCCGGAAACTGACTGCCGGAAAGCTGGTAGAGGTCAGCCGTCGGGCTGAAGGAATCGCTCCAGCCGAGGTAGTAGTGCGAGTCGGCGCGCGGCTGCCATGAGAGGCCGAGGCGGTAACTGTTTTCGCCAAAGTCGCCGGAGTATTCCGTCGTTCGCGTGCTAACAAGCTTGCCTGCGACATTCACTCCCGCTACCGCAACATAATCCGAGCTCATCTCATCGCGGCGTATCCCTGCGGTCAACTTCCAGTCGGGAATGAATTCCACCGCATCCTGAACGTAGGCGCTATAGGTATCGCCTTGATAGCTGTTGGCTGGGCGGCTATCGATCACCTTGCCGGTAATGCCACTGACGAAGCCAACCTCGCCCTTGTAATAAACACCCTTGTTGTCAAGGTTGGCCAGGCCCCAGCGTTGGGCATCTTCTTTGAGATATTCAACGCCGGTGACCAGCTCATGCTTCATTCCCAACAGGTTGAAACGAGTATTCAAGTCGCTCTGGAGGACGAAGTTGTCGGTATCCGTCTGCCGTGTCTTGGCGCTGCCGCCGGTTGCAAAGGAAGCATCCGAACCGGGTGCCGAAGCCCAGTAGGAACGCTTGTAATTACTTGAGCGCACCACCGTCCGCCACTGCGTATCGGGCGAAATCTTGAAGAGATAGTTCAGGGTCGAAATATTGGTTTCGCTGTCGTCGAAGGTTGGATCAATCCCCCAGAAGGCCTTCGACTCCGCATAGGCGGTATTCGGCCGCTTGGTAGTCCTGTCGAAGGGCACGCCGTAATCTGCCCGGTCATAGGTTTTCAGCCAGAAATGGCTCAAGGTCACCTCATGGTCGGTACCCAGACCGAAGGCAATACTCGGCGCAAAGCCTTGACGGTGGATCTCCGGCGTCGTCCCGGTAACCGGGTTCTCGCGCACGCTATCTTCCTCGCGCACCATGAAATTCATCCGGATCGCCGAGGTTTCGCCTATCCGCTGATTGAAATCACCCTTGGTTTCAAGAAAGCCATCCGAGCCAACCCCGAAGCCGACCTTGTTGATACCGAACAGCATCGGCGTCTTGCTGACCTGATTGATCACGCCGCCGGCCTGACCGCGACCGAACAACATCGCCGCCGCGCCGCGCAGCACATCAACCTGCTCCAGGTTGAAGAGCTCGCGGTTGTACTGGGCGGTATCGCGGATACCGTCGAGGTACATGTCGCCAAAAGTGTAGAAGCCGCGCAACATCATGTTGTCGCCGGAACGGCCGCCCTCGGCGGCATTGAAGGTCAGGCCGGAAACATTGCGCAGCGCCTCGCGCAGCGAATTGGCTTCCTGTTCTTCCATCAGTGAACGGGTGATCGTGGTGATCGCCTGCGGCACATCGTGCGGGTCCTGCACTACCTTGCCGACGCGGGTTTTCGTGGCGCGATAGCCGTCCTGCTGCTCGGCATCGGCTTTAACCGTCACTGCCGGCAAGGTTTGCTCTTCAGCAAACGCCGCCTGGGTGACAACAAACAGGCCGGCAGCAAACGCCGCCCCCAGCGGCAGCAGCGCGCCCCGCCGCCGGCCCGGCGAAATCGGCGACTTTGAAGCGCCCTGAACCTGCAGAATATTTTTTTGGCTTTTTTGCACAAGCAGTCCTATCTCTAGTCAGTTGGGATGGCTGGCTGGCATAAAGCGGCTGGCTTGCCGAACATGATGTTCGAGGAACATCGGCCACGCGCGAAGGCGTGGCCAGACTAGCCAGGAGAAAAGCACCAGATGCATTCTCAAATATTTTTAAGGGCATCGCTGGCGGTACTGCACTGGCTGGCTAGTCGGTAAATACAAATGCGAATATATCGCATTTTCAAAACGGCAACAACTGACGCAAGGAAACCGGCGATGAGACCTGAGAAGTTGACAATGATTCTCAATTAACTAAAATACGATCCATTCTCGTTTGTATTTGGCTTCGTAATGGATACTCCACTGAAATCCCCCCACCCCAGCCAAGCCGCTGCCAACTCGGCGGACCGCCCCCGCGTCGACAGCGAACAACTGCTCCGCGGCGCCCCCGCTGTCGAAATCGAGCATGCCGGCCAGCGTTACCTGTTGCGCGTCACCCGCGAAAACAAGCTGATCCTGACCAAATAGTTTCTCTCCGTTGTAAACCTCTCGTTCCCATAGCCAGCAAGCCAGAAGCCAGCGAGCCAAGGGGCTTTCCCTGAGCATCGCCGGCGCAACCTGAAGAATACGTTCATGAGTTACGCCTTGTCTTACGCCTCTTCCCGTCCATCCTCCGCCAAGCGCGGCGGTCTGCTCGGCGTCGTCATCGGCCTGCATGTCGGCATTTTTCTGTTGATCCTGGCGGCCAAGACTGTCGTACCGCAGATTTTTGAAATTCCGCTGGTCGTCGACCTGCTGCAAGCCCCCGAGGCACAAAAGCCACCGGAAGCCAAGCCGCTGCCGATGGCCAAACCACAGCCGGTCAAACAGCCGCGCACGCCAACCCCAAAAACACCGACGCCGCTGATCGAAGCCACCACCAGCACCGCACCGGCACCCGCCGCACCGGTTGCCGCGCCGCCGGAAGCCAAACCGGCAGCGCCGGCGCCGGCGCCCGCTGCTGAGGCACCGTTGAAGCAAGCCCGTTTCGATGCCGATTACCTGAAAAATCCGGCGCCACCCTACCCGCCGCTTTCCAAGCGCATGGGCGAAGAAGGCAAAGTCATCCTGCGCGTTTCTGTAACCCCGAACGGCACCGCCGACCACGTCGAAATCCGCACCTCATCGGGCAGTTCGCGTCTCGACGACTCAGCGCAAAGAACTGTCGCCACCTGGAAATTCATCCCGGCAAAACGAGGCGACGAACCCATCCAGAGCTGGGTACTGGTCCCCATCATCTTCAAACTGGAGCAATAAAAATGCAGGAAACCGCACACGAAAACACCTTCGGCTTTGCCCATTTGTGGGCCAGCGGCGACGCCATTTCACATTCGGTGGCAATCATTCTCGCCCTGATGTCGATTGCCAGCTGGTACCTGATTCTGGCCAAGACCTGGGACTGGTGGACGATGCGCCGCGCGGCCCGCGCCATGACCGGCTTCTGGGCAGCAACCAGTGTCGCCGAAGGAATCGAACGCCTGCGCGCCGCTGATCCGGCCAGCCCTTACGCCCAGCTTGCCGAACAGGCCAACTGCTGCAACCACGATTGCGAAGCGGTCACCGGTCGTCTGGCTTCCCGTTTCGACCCGGCCGAGCAAATGGAACGCGCCCTGCGCCAGCAACTCTCCGCCACCCAGGCGACCATGGAAAACGGTCTGACCCTGCTCGCCACCACCGGCGCCACCGCACCTTTCGTCGGCCTCTTCGGCACCGTCTGGGGCATCTATCACGCCCTCGTCGCCATCGGTCTTTCCGGCCAGGCGGCGCTGGAAAAGGTCGCCGGTCCGGTCGGCGAAGCGCTGATCATGACCGCCATCGGCCTCGCCGTCGCGCTGCCCGCCGTCTTCGCCTACAACGCTTTCACCCGCGCCAACCGTGTCATCCTGGCCGATCTCGATGCCTTCGCCCACGACCTGCATGCCTTCTTTTCCGTCGGCAAGCCGTTCGTCGCCAACAGCGCCCAGATTCACCCGATGCGCGCCCGTGCCGCAGCCGAGGTGGCCTAAATGGCAATGGGTAGTTTCAACTCGCAGAGCCACCAGATGCCGACGGCAGAAATCAACATGACGCCGTTGGTGGACGTCATGCTGGTTCTGCTGATCATCTTCATCATCACCGCGCCGCTGATGACGCACTCGGTACCGGTCGATCTGCCGCGCGCCGCCAGCACGCCGACGCCGGAAAAGCCGATGACGCTGCAGGTTTCGATCAACGCCGAGAACCAGATATTCGTCGGTGCCGAGGCGGTTGACCGCAGCATTCTGGAAACCAGGTTCCGCGATGCCGTCGCCAAGGATGTCAATGTCGAAATGCACCTCAAGGCCGACCGCAGCACGCGTTATGAGTCGGTCGCCGAAACCATGAGCGCAGCGCGCCGCGCCGGGTTGACGAAGATCGGTTTTGTCACCCAGCCGGGCAGCGAAGCACTGTGAAACACCCGTCCGTCATTGCCGCGAGGGGCGTGAATGACGGCGTTCCAAAGTATTGCGTACCTAACCACCAAAACCTTTTCCAAACGATTTAACACCCTCAAGCCAGCCATGCAGAGCACCCGCTAGCCAGCCAGAGAAACCAGGGAGTCTTACCATGTTGAGCATAAAAAAACTCGTTTCCGCATTGGCTTTATCTGCCGCATTTGCCGCTCCGGCCCTCGCCCTCGAATACCCCATCGGCGTGCCGCAACAGCGCGCCGGCATGGAAATCGCCGCCGTTTATCTGCAGCCGATCGAAATGGAACCGGAAGGCATGATGAAAAAGGCTTCCGAATCGGACATCCACATCGAGGCCGACATTCACGCCCTGGCCAACAACCCGAACGGTTTCGAGGAAGGCGCCTGGGTACCCTACCTGCTGGTCAAGTACGAAGTCGCCAAGATTGGCGGCGACTACAAGGTGGCTGGCGATTTCATGGCGATGGTTGCCAATGACGGCCCGCATTACGGCGAAAACATCAAGCTGTCCGGCCCCGGCAAGTACAAGGTGAAGTACACCATCCTGCCGCCGTCGGAAAACAAGCACGCCCACTTCGGCCGCCACACCGACCGCGCCACCGGCGTTCGCCCCTGGTTCAAGCCGTTTGAAGTCGAATATGAATTCACCTACGTCGGTATCGGTAAAAAAGGCGGCTACTGATCATGAAGCTCGCCAAACTGACCGCTGCGCTCGTCGCGGCGGGGCTGGCGCTGCCTGTGCTCGCCGCCGCCCCTGATGCCGCCACGCTGCAAAAACTGGTGGAACGCATGGAAAAACTGGAAGCGCGCAATGCCGAACTCGAAAAGCAGGTTAAATCGCTGAAGGGCGAAAGCGAGGAAATCGCCAAGGGCCTCGACAGCCCACGCCTCTCCCAATATGAGCCGGAACTGACCGTGCGCCTGAAGGCCGTCGAAAAAGATGCGCTGGAAATGAAGAAGTCGGCAAAACTCGCCGACAAGCTCGATGGCATTCAGGTCAGCGCCGCCCTGACCACGGTCGCCCAGCACGCTTACGGCCTGCCCAAGGGGACGACGGAGGGCGGCAGCCAGCTCAACTACCGCGCCGATGTCACGGTCGAACTGCCACTCGATCCGATTGGCGATATCGAACACAAGGTCTTCGCCCACGTCCGCATGGGCCAGGGCCAGGGTCTCAATGCGCCATTCTCCAACCTCGGCTACTTCGCCAGCGCGCCCAATGCCGTCGCCTTCCGGGCCAGCGGCTCCAACCCGGACGACTCGGTGGCCATCCTCGGCCAGGCTTATTATCAGGCGGCGATTCCCCTGCCCTTCGGCGGCTTCAAGCCGTACTCGCGGGAAAAGCTGGAGCTGACGTTCGGCAAGATGGACATTTTCGGTTTCTTCGATCAGAACACCGGAGCCGGCGACGAATCGGTGCAGTTCCTCAATTCCGTCTTTGTGCATAACCCGCTGCTCGATGCCGGCGGCGAAGTCGGCGTCGATGCCAACGGCTTCCAGCCGGGCTTCGTTGCCGCTTATGTCAACGAAACCAACAAGGCCGAACCCTGGCGCTTGTCGCTCGGTGTCTTCGGTGCTGGCGAGAAGGGTTCCAATTACCAGAAGAGCCTGTCGTCGCCACTCGTCATGTTTCAGGCCGAAAAGCAGCTCCGGCTGTTCGGCGGCCTGAGCGGCCACTACCGGGCCTACGCCTGGACGCGGAGCGACGTGACTGAACTGGATGGCGTCACCACCGGCAAGCACACCGGGATCGGCATTTCCGTCGATCAACGGGTCGGCGACGGGGTCAACCTGTTCGGTCGCTACGGCCAGCTGGTCAAGGGCGAACTGCCTTTCGAGCACGCACTTTCGGTCGGTGCCGAATTCAACGGCAGCTACTGGGGCCGCGGTGCCGACGCCATCGGTGTCGGCGGCAGCTGGCTGAAGGCGAGCAGCGCCTACCGCAATCTCGGCGGCAGCGGCGACGTCAATGGCGACGGCATAGCCGACTTCACCTACATCCCGACCGGGGCGGAACAGATTGCGGAAATTTATTACCGCTACCGCATTTCGCCGCAATTCGAAATCACCCCTGACTTCCAGTGGGTCGGCCGTGGTGGCGCCAATTCCGATGCCGGCTCGGTCAAGGTCTTGGCCCTGCGCGCCAACATCGCTTACTAAGGAAACTTCATGAAGCACGCTCTCTGTTCAGCAGTTTTTGGCCTTTTTCTGGCGTCGACCGCAGCAATCGCCGACGACATGCCGACCTTCAAGCTGTTGATGAAGGACGGCCGTCTCCATCCCGAAACGCTGGAAGTCCCTGCGATGACGCGCTTCCGGCTGGAGGTGAAGAACGAGGGGCCAGGCGCTGCGGAATTCGAGAGCCTGGAATTGAAGAAGGAACTGGTACTCGCCCCCGGCGTGACGCGGAATCTCGTTTTCTTTCCGATGAAGCCGGGGACTTACAAGTTTTTTGACGACTTTCATCCGGAAACCGGCCAGGGCCGGATTGTTGCCAAATAGATCGCCAGCCAGCCAATTTGAAATACTAGCCAGCAAGCACGGAGCACAGCATGGGTAACGCATTTTTTGTCGTCTGGCGCGAAAGCCTCGAAGCTTTCCTGATCGCCGGCATTCTCTACGCCTGGCTACAGGCCAACGACAACACCGGCAAGGGTAAGCGCGCCCTGTTCATCGGCCTCGCCGCCGGTGCCGGTCTCGCCCTGCTGCTTGGCTGGGCACTGCTGACGGTGCAGGACGAACTGACCGGCGAAGCGCTGGAAATTTTCCAGACCGCCACGCTCTTCGTCGCCGCCGGCCTGATTACCCAGATGGTGCTCTGGATGCGCAAACATGGCCGGCAGATGAAGACCAGGCTGCACGCTGAACTCTCCGCCGCGGCCGAACGCTCCGGCCTGATCGGCGTCGCCATCGTCGCCGCTCTGGCCGTCGCCCGCGAAGGGGCCGAAACGGTGATCTTCCTTTACGGCATGGCGCAGGAAGGCGACCTTCACGCCCTGTTGATCGGCTCACTGGCCGGTTTCGCCGGGGCCGGCGCCACTGCCTGGCTGGCGGCAAAAAGCCTGGCCAGACTCAACATCGGCCTGCTGCTGCGCCTCTCCTCGATCCTGCTGCTCATCCTCGCTTCGGCCCTGCTGATTGCCGCCGTCGACCGCCTGATCGGCGCCGGCTGGCTGCCGCCGCTGCTCGACCCGGTCTGGGATACCTCGCTGCTGATCGACGACACGACCAAAGGCGGCAAGCTGCTCGCCGACTTCTCCGGCTATCGCGCCCGGCCGGCCCTGAGCAGCCTGCTCGTCTGGGCCACCTACTGGGGCGTCGTACTGCTCGCTTGGCGGAGAAGCGGTCGTGGCTGAGCAAGTCATTCACTTTCACCCGAGCAAGCCCCAAAAACCCCGCGGTCGACTGGAAAACGTCGGCCTTTTCCTGAGAAAAAACCGCCGCCTGATCATCGCCACGCAATGGGTGATCGTCGTCCTCTACGCCGCGATGGTCATCATCCCGGCGTTTTTGCCATTGCCGCCGGAAGACGCCCATATCTGGGACAACCTGCGCCTCTTCGCCCAATTCTGCTTCTGGGGCCTGTGGTGGCCGGGCGTGATGATCGCTACCGTGACCATGGGCCGCGTCTGGTGCGGCCTGTTCTGCCCGGAAGGCGCGCTCTCCGAATGGGTCAGTCAGTACGGCCGCGGCAAGGCGCTGCCGCGCTGGCTGAAATGGACCGGCTGGCCCTTCGTCGCCTTCGTGATGACCACCGTTTATGGCCAACTGGTCAGCGTCTATGAATACCCGCAAGCCGCCCTGCTCGTCCTCGGCGGCTCGACCGTTGCGGCGCTCGGCATCGGCCTGCTCTACGGCCGCGAAAAGCGTATCTGGTGCCGCTACCTGTGCCCGGCCTCCGGCGTTTTCGCGGTGCTGGCGAAAATTGCGCCGCTCCACTACAAGGTCGACCGCGACGCCTGGGACAAGCATCAAGGCGATTTCGAGCCAGTCAATTGCGCCCCGCTGCTCGACGTCCGGCGCATGACCAGCGCCTCCGAATGCCATAGCTGCGGCCGCTGCGCCGGCCAGCGCGACGCCGTCACCTATTCAGCCCGCTCGCCGTTCGCCGAAATTCTCGACCTCGACGCCCCGGCCCGCACGCCGGATGCGCTGACCTTGGTCTATGGCGTCCTCGGCGTCGCCACCGCCGCCTTCCAATGGACGCTAAGCCCC
>CAYWNX010000024.1:0-14833 GCA_964459735.1 uncultured Dechloromonas sp.
CGCGTGCTGGGAGAGTTCAATGCCCTTTACCCACAGGTACGTGCCAAGCTGATCGTTGCCAACTCGGAGCGTATCGAGAGCCGTGTTGCCGAACACACACTGGACGTCGGGCTGATTGAGACACCGACCAGATTGCCCGGTTTGACCAGCCAGATTTGCTGCGAAGACGAGTTGGTGGCTATCTGCGCGCCGGATTACCCGCTGGCCGGCATGAAATCGGTGACACCGAAAGTCCTGGCCGAGCACGAATTCATTTCGCGCGAACCGGGTTCCGGCACCCGTGAAATTACCGACAGCTATTTTCGTAGCCATAAAATTGCCCCGGAGAAGCTGAAGACCCAGATGGAACTAGGTAGTCCGCAGGCGTTGAAAGGTGTTGTCTCCACCGGCTTGGGTTTTGCCATCGTTTCCTCCGCGGTGATCGAAAAGGAGTTGCAGGTCGGTACACTGGTGGTCATCCCGCTCAAGCCAGCACTCAAGCGCAGCCTGTATCTGGCTTATCCGCAAGGCCGGTTTCAGTCGCGGTTGACGACTACATTCATTGATTTCGCCAAGCGCAAGTTGAAAGAACTGGTTTTATGAAAACTTCCCGTCCCATTCGCGCCCGTATTGCGCCGGATGCCATCCTGCACAACTACCGCCTGGCAAAGCGCCATGCCCCGGCGGCAAAAGCTTGGGCGGTCATCAAGGCCAACGCCTATGGCCACGGTCAATGGCGCGCCGTTCAGGCTCTGCGCGCGGAAGCTGACGGTTTTGCCCTGCTTGAATGCGAAAACGCGCTCGCCCTGCGCGAGGCCGGAATCACCCAGCCCATCCTGCTGCTGGAAGGAATTTTCAGTAGCCGCGATGCGCGTGCCGTAGTCGAGCATCGACTGACGACGGTGATCCATTGTCTGGAGCAACTTGAACTGCTGGTCGGGACTGCGCCGTTTGATGCGCCCGTTTCAGTCTGCCTGAAGCTCAATACCGGGATGAACCGTCTGGGCTTTACGGCACAGGCGCTGGCCAAGGCCTGGGAAATTCTTCGCCCGCTACCGCAGATAAGCATCACCTTGATGACTCATTTTGCCGAGGCCGATGGCGAGCGCGGTATTGCCGGACAACTTGAACAGTTCCACGCGATGGCCGGCGACTGGCGCGGCCAGGTTAGTCTGGCCAATTCGGCAGCTATTTTGCGATATCCAAAAGCACATGGTGACTGGGTACGCCCAGGCATCATGCTTTACGGGGCCAGCCCGTTCGCCGAACAAAGCGCTGCCGAACTTGGCTTGCGTCCGGCAATGACACTGGAAAGCCGGATCATAAGCGTGCAGGAGCTGGCGCCCGGTGATCGGGTCGGCTATGGCGGCACCTTCACGGCGGACAAACCGATGCGGATTGGTGTCGTCGCCTGCGGCTATGCCGATGGTTATCCGCGCCACGCGCCAACCGGCACGCCGATTGCTGTTTTTGGGCAGCGGACGCGCACGCTTGGCCGGGTGTCGATGGATATGCTGGCCTGCGACCTGAGTGATATTCCTGCAGCTGGTATCGGTGCTCCGGTGACCCTGTGGGGCCGGGGAATTGCCGGCGAAGTGCCGGCCGACGAGGTCGCTGCTGCTGCCGGGACGATTGCTTACGAACTGTTTTGTGCACTGGCACCGCGGGTGCCAGTGGAAGTCGGGGAAATTTAATTGGCAAAAGTGAAGTCGATTTACAGTTGCACCGAGTGCGGCGCCACCAGCCCGAAATGGCAGGGCCAATGTCCGGGCTGCAGCGAATGGAATACGCTGGTCGAGAGCGTGGCCGAAAAGGCAACCGGCCATCGTTTTGAATCGCTGGCGCCGACGGTGAAGCTGCAGACGCTGTCGGACATTAAGGCGCGTGAGGTCGAGCGCATCGCTACCGGGATCGGCGAATTCGATCGGGCTTTAGGTGGCGGCCTGGTGGCGGGTGGCGTTGTGCTGATCGGCGGCGACCCCGGCATTGGTAAAAGTACGCTGCTCTTGCAGGCGTTGTCGCATTTATCTGGTGAGCACAAGGTGCTTTACGTCAGCGGTGAAGAATCCGGTGAGCAGGTGGCCTTGCGCGCCCGGCGACTCGGCCTTGAAACGCGTGGCCTGCAACTGATGGCCGAGATCAATCTGGAACGCATCGTTTCGACCTTGCAGGCTGAAATGCCGCAGGTAGCAGTGATCGACTCGATCCAGACGCTGTGGTCCGACCAGCTTTCGAGTGCGCCCGGTTCGGTAGCGCAGGTCCGTGAATGTGCGGCACAACTGACGCGGCTGGCCAAGCAGTCCGGCATTACGGTGATTCTGGTTGGCCACGTGACCAAGGAAGGAGCGCTGGCTGGGCCACGTGTGCTGGAACATATCGTTGATACCGTGCTTTATTTCGAAGGCGATACCCATTCCAGCTTCCGCCTGGTGCGGGCCGTCAAGAACCGTTTTGGGGCGGTCAACGAACTCGGTGTCTTCGCGATGACCGACAAGGGCTTGAAGGGGGTCAACAACCCTTCGGCGCTGTTCCTGTCGCAACACGGACAGGAGGTGGCCGGCTCCTGCGTGCTGGTGACGCAGGAGGGCACGCGGCCGCTGCTGGTAGAGATTCAGGCGCTGGTCGATAGCGCGCACGGCAATCCGCGACGCCTGACGGTCGGGCTGGATGCGCAGCGGCTGGCCATGTTGCTGGCCGTATTGCATCGTCACGCCGGCATTGTTTGCTTCGATCAGGACGTTTTCGTCAATGCCGTTGGTGGCGTCAAGATTACCGAGCCGGCGGCCGACTTGGCTGTTTTGCTTTCAATAACATCTTCATTAAAAAACAAACCATTACCGTCTAAACTTATTGTATTTGGTGAGGTTGGTCTGGCCGGCGAAATTCGCCCGGCACCGCGTGGACAGGAGCGTTTGAAGGAGGCGGCCAAGCTCGGTTTTACGCGGGCGCTGATTCCTGAGTCCAATCGCCCCAAGCAGGCGATTTCCGGTATGGAAGTGATTGCCGTCAAGCGGGTGGAAGAGGCGGTAGCCCGGATACGTGAGCTGGACTAAACCAGAGAAATATTCAGAAACGCAATATGTTCAACCTGTCCCGCTATTTTTCGACCGTCAGTTTCATCCTTATTGTGATGGCAGCCGGTGTGCTCGGGCCGCTCTACCGGCTGCTCTCGGTGCAGCAGATGACGGAACTGGCCGAGCATCGCAACGTTGCCATGGCGCAGGTCTTCGAGAATTCGCTGGGCAATCAGTTGGCCGGCTTGATGAGCGTCTCGCTTGGGCGGGGTATCGATTTTCTGCAAAGCTCAGCCGAAGCTGGGCAATTGCAGGTCAGTGTGGTCGCACTGATGCGTAATACCTCCGTCGTCAAGGTCAAGATCTACAGTCGACTGGGAATGACGGTGTTTTCCTCGGATACCGCGCAGATTGGAGAAAGCCAGCTCGATAACGCCGGCTTTCGTTCGGCAATCAGGGGCAAGGTGGTTAGCGAACTGACGCATCGCAACACGATTAATACCTTTGAAGGCGAGCGATCCGATATTGACGTGCTGTCGAGCTATATCCCCATCGTTGGCAAGGATGGCTCGACCGAAGGTGTTTTCGAGCTTTACCAGGATGTCTCGCCCTTCATGGCCCAGTTGCAACGCAGCCTGTGGTGGGTGACGGCCTGTGTCTTTACCGTCTTCATGGCCCTCTACCTGTTGCAGTTTCTCGTCGTTCGCCGTGCCCAAGGCATTCTCGAGGAGCAGGAAGGGCGAATCAAGGCGGCGCGCGATACGCTGGAAATTCAGGTGGATGCCCGCACCGAAGAATTGCGGCGGGCCAACAACCAGCTCAAAGCCGAAATTTCCGAACGCCGGCAGGCCGAGAGCAAACTGAATTATCTGGCCTACCACGATCCGCTGACCGGGCTGGCCAACCGCCGGTGTTTTATCGAGCGTCTGGAAGAAAGTCTGCGCGAATCCGCTCAGCACGAGCAGCAGTTGGCGGTGCTTTTCATCGATCTCGACCAGTTCAAGCAGGTCAATGATTCTCTTGGCCACGGAGTCGGTGATGAATTGCTGGTTGCCGTAGCTGCCCGCCTTTCCGAACATGTGCGGCTGATCGACATGCTGGCCCGACTGGGCGGCGACGAGTTCATCTGCCTGATGGAGGCCGTCCGTAGCGAGGACGAGGTTGCCATACTGGCCAGGGAAATAATCGATGCTTTCGAGATACCTTTCAGGCTTGGTGAGCATGAGTTGTTCCTCTCGGCATCGGTAGGGATCAGCCTCTTTCCCGGCGATGCAGAAAGCATGATCGACCTGATGCGCAATGCCGATACCGCGATGTATCGGGCCAAGGCAATCGGCCGTGGCCAATACCATTTTTATACCCCGGAAATGACGCGCGATGCGCAAGAGCGTATTCGCATGGAAAACCTGCTGCGCCGGGCGCTCGACCATGGCGAACTGTCAGTGCATCTGCAGCCGCAAGTCGATACCTGGAGCGGCAATCTGGTCGGTGCCGAAGCGCTGTTACGCTGGAACAGCCCGGAGCTGGGCCAGGTCATGCCCTCCCGTTTTATCCCGCTGGCCGAGGAATCCGGGATCATTATTCCGCTCGGTAACTGGGTGCTGCGGGAAACCTGCCGGCAAGTAATGGTGTGGCGCCGTAGCGGCTTCGATTTGCCACAGGTATCGGTCAATCTTTCAGTCAAACAGCTGGAAAGGCCTGAATTTATCGAGACGCTGGGCGATATTCTGGACGAAACCGGGATGGATGCCAGCTGTCTCAAGCTCGAAATTACGGAGTCGGTGGTGCTGGGTGTTGGCGATGCAAGCGGCTTGTTGCAACGCTTGCGTGATTTTGGCATCAGCCTGGCGCTCGACGATTTCGGCACCGGGTATTCGTCCCTGAGCTATCTGAAAATGTTGCCGGTTCAGCAATTGAAAATTGACCAATCCTTTGTCATGGGTATCGGGCGAAATCCTGGTGATGAAGCAATTATTCGGACTGTAATGGAACTGGCAACCAGACTCGGTTTCGAGGTGGTGGCGGAAGGGGTCGAAACCACGGAGCAAGCGGCGTTTCTTGCCAAAGTCGGCTGCCAGCAATTACAGGGTTACCTGCATGGACGGGCGGTGGCACCGGATGAATTTCGGGCCCGCTGGTCGCTACCGTCATGATCGCCCTGGCCTGGCGGCTGCTTGGTCGGGAAATGCGCTCCGGCGAACTGCGTCTGTTGTTCGCCGCGCTGGCAATTGCAGTGGGTGCCGTCACTGCGGTCGGTTTCTTTGCCGATCGCGTGCGTCTGGCGCTGGATCGGCAGGCGCAGCAGTTGATCGGCGGCGACCTGATCTTGGTCGGCGATCAGCCTTGGCCGGAAAGTTTCAGAACGGAGGCCAAACGACGCGGCCTGCAGTATGCCGAGACCTTGAATTTTCCCAGCATGGTCATGGCCGAAGGGCAGGCCCAACTGGCCGAGATCAAGGCGGTCAGCTCGACCTACCCCTTGCGCGGGCGACTCGCCATCACCCTGCAGCCCGGACAGACGGGGGCGCCCGCGGAAACCGGCCCGAAACCCGGCGAGGTTTGGCTGGATGAACGTTTGGCCGGCGCCTTGCAATCGGTGCCGGGAGGGCAGGTGGCGGTTGGCCAGCAGCATCTGCCGGTCGGTGCGATTCTGACCATGGAGCCGGATCGTGGCATCAACTTCTTCAGCCTGGCACCACGGCTGATGATGCATCTGGATGACATTGCCGCAAGCGGGCTGGTGCAGGTCGGCTCGCGGGTGCGCTACCGTCTGTTGCTGGCCGGCGAAGAAAAAGCACTGGCTGGGTTCCGTAACTGGGCTGAAAAGCAGCTCTCCCGCGGTCAACGCCTGGAAGATGCCAAAAATGCCCGGCCCGAGATTCGCAGTGCGCTGGATCGGGCGCAGCGTTTTCTCGGGCTGGCGACGCTGCTGACCGTGGTACTCGCCGCCGTTGCCGTGGCGCTGGCGGCGCGGCGCTACATGCAACGCCATCTCGATGCCTGCGCCATCATGCGTTGCCTGGGCATGACGCAGAACCGGCTGGTCTGGCTGCACGCTGCGATGTTCCTGTGGCTGGCACTGCTTTCAACCCTGACCGGCTACCTTCTCGGTTTTGCCGCACATTTCGTGCTGATCAACTGGCTGAGTGAACTGCTCGCCATCAGTTTGCCGTTGCCGGGTTGGCAACCGCTGCGGTTGGGAGCTGGCGTCGCCGGCGTCCTGCTCTTCGGTTTTGCCTTCCCGCCCATACTGCAACTGGCCAAGGTCCCGACGCTGCGCGTGCTGCGCCGTGAGCTGGGGCCGCCGCGCCCCTTCCTGATTGGCGGCTACCTGCTAGGTTTGCTGCTGTTATCGGGTCTGATCTTTCTGGTGGCGGGCGATACCCGACTGGGCGGCCTGGCGGTGGCGGGGTTTGCTGCAGCATTGGGCAGTTTCTGGTTGCTTGCCCGGCTGGCGGTCAGCGCTGTATCCCGCCTGCGCGGCCCGGCCGGTTTTGGCTGGCGACAGGGCTTGGCCAATCTGGCGCGCCACGGTTCGTCGAGCGCCATACAAATCGTTGCACTGGCGATTGGCCTGATGGCGATGCTGCTGCTCACCGTGACCCGCGCCGAGTTGCTCGATACCTGGCAGAAAGCGATCCCCGCCGATGCGCCGAACCGTTTCATCATCAATATTCAGCCCGATCAGCGTCAAGCTGTGGCGCAGGCGCTGACCGCTGCCGGCATTACGGCCGAACTGGCACCGATGATTCGCGGACGCCTGCAAAGTATCGCCGGGCAAGCCATCAGCCCGGCCAGCTTTCCTGAGGATGAACGGGCTCAGCGCCTGGTTGAACGTGAATTCAACCTCTCCTGGCGAGTCGAGATGCCGGTTGATAACCGGATTGTTGCCGGGCGCTGGTTTGCCCCCGATGAGGCCGGGCAGGGGCTGGCTTCGGTCGAGGATGGGCTGGCTCAGACCTTGGGCATCAAGCTGGGCGACGAGCTGGTGTTTACGATTGCTGGTGTCGAGAAAAAGGTACGCGTCAGCAGTTTGCGCAAGCTGGACTGGGACTCGATGCGTGTCAATTTCTTTGTGATGATGCCGCCCGGCGTGATCGAGGACGTGCCGGCCAGTTACATCACCAGTTTTTACCTGCCCGCCGGGCAGGCTGCGCTTGGGTCGCAACTGGTCGCCAGCTTTCCCAACCTGACCTTGATCGACGTCGGTGAGGTAATCCGGCAAATCCAGTCGGTTGTTTCCCAGGTTATCGGCGCCGTGCAATTCATTTTCATCTTTACGCTGCTGGCCGGCGGCATTGTTCTCTATTCGGCGCTGCTTTCCGCCTTTGACGAACGGCGTTACGAACTGGCACTGATGCGCGCCCTGGGGGCTCAACGGGCGCAATTGCGTCAGGCCCTGCTGGTTGAACTGGCAGTCGTTGGCGGCGTTGCCGGCCTGATTGCAGCAACCGGCGCCAGCGTCCTCGGGTGGCTGCTGGCCCGCCAGGTATTTCAGCTTGACCTTGCTTTTGAGCCCTTGCTGCCCCTATTGGCCACGCTTGGCGGTGCCCTGCTGGCGGTGCTGACGGGCTGGTTCGCGGTTGGCCGCTTGTTGCAGACGCCGCCTTTGCTGGCCTTGCGGGCCGGTGCGTAGTCTTGGACGAACCTCAAAACTATCGGGGTGAAATTTGCCTTGATTTTGTGGTTGACCGCAGCAATCGGCTCAAGGTGTTGTAGCAGGCTTGTTTCAAGACGCCATCGCGCTTAAAACAGATGGCAGATCCAATATATTCATCGTCGTTTCCCGTTCAGCAATCAATCTGTATCCGGAGCATTTTTTATGTCAGCCGCCCTTGAGCCCTCCATTTTTGCAAACCTTCAGCCGGCATCTGTCTGGTCGCATTTTGCAACGCTCTGCGCCATTCCCCGGGCCTCCAAAAATGAAAGCCGCTTGCGCGACACCCTGCAAGCCTGGGCCGCGGCGCGTGGGCTGCCTGCTACGATCGACGCTGCCGGGAACCTGATTATCCGCAAGTCGGCCAGTCCGGGGCGGGAAAATCATCCCGGCGTGATTCTGCAATCGCATCTCGATATGGTGTGCCAGAAGAATGCCGATAGTGAGCACGACTTTTCTCGCGATTCAATCAAGCCCATTCTTCGCGATGGCTGGCTGATTGCCGAAAAGACCACTTTGGGGGTCGATAACGGTATCGGTGTGGCGTTGATGCTGGCCGTGCTCGAAGACACGAGTTTGCTGCATGGTCCGTTGGAGGCGTTGTTTACCGTTGATGAAGAGGCCGGCATGGGCGGGGCGCGGGGACTGGCGGCGAATGTCCTGCAGGGGCAGTTGATGCTGAATCTCGACACCGAGGAATGGGGTGAGTTCTACCTCGGTTGTGCCGGTGGACTGGACGTCAATGTCGAGCGAACTGGCGCGGCCGAGGTGCTGCCCGCTGACTACGCGGTGACGGGCATTTTTCTGCATGGCCTGCGTGGCGGTCATTCCGGCGTCAATATTCACGAGGAGCGCGGCAATGCGATCAAGTTGCTGGTTCGGGTGTTGCACGAACTGGTGGCGAAATTCCCCTTCCGGCTGGCCGGGTTGCAAGGGGGCTCGGCGCGCAATGCCCTGCCACGCGAGGCGCTGGCAACGATCGCGCTGCCGGCGGCGACGCTGGCTGAACTGCCGGGCGTATTGAGCGCGTTGCAGGCTCGCTTGCGCCGGGAACTGAGCGGCGTCGATGAAGGTTTGCAGCTTGAAGTCGTTGCCGGTGCGGCATCTCAGGTCATGTCGCCGGTTGAGCAGGGCATCTGGCTGGCCTCGCTGCATGCGGCACCGCATGGCGTGCGCCGGATGAGTCGGCAGGTGCCGGGGGTAGTGGAAACCTCGAATAACCTCGGCATGGTCGATTTGCAACCGGGCAGCGGGTCATGCAACTTCATGGTTCGTTCGCTGCTCGATAGTGGCAGCATCGCGCTGGCTGATGAAATTGTCAGTCTGTTTGCCTTGAGCCACACGCCGGCTGAAAAATCCGGTTATTACCCCGGCTGGGCACCGAATCCGTTGTCGCCTTTGCTGGCCTTGTGCCAGGCGGTTTATCGGCGTGACTTCGGGGTTGAGTCAAGCGTTCAGGTGATCCATGCCGGGCTGGAGTGCGGCATCATCGGCGCCAAATATCCGGGGCTGGATATCGTTTCCTTCGGTCCGACCATTCGTGGCGCGCATGCACCTGGTGAATCTGTCGAAATTTCCTCGGTCGACCGCAGCTGGGCGTTATTGAAGGCCATTCTGGCGGCAGTTGGCTGAGAAGCGGCCGTGCCAGTTGGCGTTCGCCAGTGCAGCACCGTTCCGGCCGCGCTCCTTGACCTGATACATGGCCCGGTCGGCCTGCTGGAAGAGGGCGTTGAAACTTTCGCCACTATCCGGACAGAGGGCGATTCCCAGACTGCAGGTCGCTTGTAGCACGCTTGCTTCCCACGCCACCGGTTCGCGTAGCAGGTCACACAATTTTTCGCCTAGCCCCAGGACGTCGGCTTCATTCAAGACGTCGGCAACCAGCACGATAAACTCGTCACCACCGTAGCGGGCAACTGTATCGCTGGCTCGAATCGCCTGGGAAATTCGTTGAGCCGTGGCAACCAGCATGGCATCTCCGGCTTCATGACCCAGGCTGTCGTTGATTTGCTTGAAGTGGTCAAGGTCAATAACGAAGAGTGCAAATTTCGTCCCGTGGCGCTGCCAGCGATGCAAAGCCTGGTCAAAACGGTCGCTCAGCAGGTGCCGGTTGGGTAAGCGGGTCAGCGCGTCGTGCATGGCGAGATGCTCGGCGCGTTCATGCTCGATCGCGGCAGTACGAATTACCCGGTGATGGCGTCGTACATTGAAGGTAACTAGCAGCATGCAGGCCAACAGCATGCCGACGACGGCGATGGCGCTCGGGCCAAAAATTTGAGTCCAGCGGAGTTGGTGCTCAAAGGTCAGGCGAACCGGCTGTGACGTCATGTCGGGTTCAGTAACGCGGATGAAGCGAGGGAGGGTTGTGCTGTCCAGCCAGTGTGTTGGAGGCATTTTTTGTTGAAATAGTATGGATGGCTCGCGGCTGGCCTCGCTCAGCAACTCGGCATGCATGCCCAACTGCTTGCTCGAAAGATTGGCTGGCAGCAAGCTGTCGGTCTTGTTGAGCAGAAGGGCAACCATGCTGCTGCCAAAGAGGTTTGGTGCGCCGGATTTGGCTGGGGCATTGGCGCGTACGACATTACGCAGAAGAATATACCCGTCACCGCCTTCATCGAGGCGAAAGGTCGGGCTGGCGACGGCTCTGCCAAGTTGCGAGGCAAGACGCAGTGTTGCCTTGAGATGGGGGACAGACTCCAGACGGATGCCGTAGATTTCCTGCGCGGCGGGGAGCGCCGGGAACATGAAAACAATCGGCCAGAGCATTGCGGCTGAGGCTTCCCTGATTTCTGGATGCCGGCTGGTATCGGGGAAATTCCGGATCGAGAAATGCCGCTGGCCAGCATTTCTGATGCTGGATTCAAGATTTGATTTTTCGGCAAATGGAATCTCGCGGGCAACTTCGAGCATGTAAATGTGCGGGTAAGGCGCCAATGCCGCCGCGGCATAGAGCGCGGTAGCCTCCTGGTCAGTCTCATCAACGGCTTGGAGGAATGCAGAAAACCCGGAAAGTACGGCTTCGTTGGCGAGCAGCTTTTGCTGAAGCTCAGTAGAAAGTTCGTTTATGTCCTGAGCGAACTGTTGCTCGGCTTGTTTGATCTCGCTTGCCACAACCATGTACAGGCCAAACAGGCAGAGCGCTAGCCAGGCAAACAGAAAGGAGGCGTGGTGCCGTTTTGAGCGGAAATCGGAACGGAATTGCATGACGCCTGACGGCTTTCGATGCTGGCAATGGGTGGCGCATTGTCATCCAACTATCGTTGGGAGTAAATATGACTTTGGCACTACAGGCATTTGCAACTTGTATTACCGGAATATGGGCTGAAAGCCCTCTAGCGGCGGCGAATCGCTTCCCGGCGGGCGAGGCCGAGCTTGCTGGAGCGTTCCATTTTTTGCACGAAAGCCGGAAAGTCGAGGCCAAACTTGGCGCGCAGTTCCTTGGCGTAATTATGCAGCCAGCGCCAGCGCGGTTCGAAGTAGCGTTCCTTGAAGGCGTAAAGGATGTGGTTGCCGTCTTCCGGCACTGAAATGACGATTACCTGATCGTCGAAAACGTGCATGGCTTCGCCAATCAGACCGGCGTAGGTATCCTTTTCGCCGGCCAGGTTGATCACCAGAACACCGTTGCCGGCGAGCTTGCCAAAGGCATTTTCGAAGAATTCGCGGTTGGCCAGACTGGGGGCGAAACCGGTTTTGTCGAAGGCGTCGACCAGCAACACATCAATGCCTTTTTCGGTTTGCTCCAGATATTCGGCACCGTCGGCATTCAGCACCTGCAGGCGCGGGCCGTCTTCAGGCAGCAGGAAGGTATCGCGCAGGGCGATTACATCGGGATCAAGTTCGATGGCGGTGAGTTGCGTACCCGGCATGCGGTGATAGCAGAACTTGATTAACGAGCCACCGCCAAGGCCGATCAGTTCGATGCGTTTCGGCCGCGGATGGAACAACAGAAAAGCCATCATTTTCTGCGTGTACCGAAGCTCAAGTTCATTCGGCGCCTTCAGCGACATGGCGCTTTGCATCAGGCGGACGTTGAAGTAGAGAAAACGCTGCTTGCCGTCGTCAACGACGAAAGGTTTGGGATAACTTTCGTCGAGTAATTGGGCGCGCAACTCGCCCTCGCGGGCCCAGGTCGGTTCGAGCATCAGCACGGTGCCCGTTTCGGTTTCGAACGGGCTCGGCATGCTGAACAGCGGCGCCGGGGAAGTCATCAACCGGGCTTTTTAAGCGGGTAGATCAGCGGCGTGGAGCAGGAAAACGTATTCGTCGCCAGCGGTGGTGTCGAGCCAGGTGAAGGGCAGCGTTGGATAAGCCGCTTCAAGCACTTCGCGGTTGTGGCCGATTTCAACGATGAGCAGGCCATCCGGGGTCAGATGCTTCTTCGCTTCGCGCAGGATGATGTGGGTGAAGTCGAGGCCATCTTCGCCGGAGCCGAGCGCCATTTCCGGTTCATGCAGATATTCCGGCGGCAGCGCCGCAACAGCTTCGGCATCAACATAGGGCGGATTGGAAATGATCAGGTCGTAGCGTTTGCCCTTGAGCTGCCTGAAGGCGTCGGACTGGATGAGGTGAACACGCTCGTTCAGGTGATAGTCGGCAATGTTGCGCTCAGCGACGGAAATCGCATCTTTTGACAGGTCGACCGCATCAACCTGCGCTTCCGGGAAGGCGAGGGCGGTCAGGATGGCCAGGCAGCCGGAACCGGTGCACAGGTCGAGTGCAGATTCAACGGCCCAGGGATCTTCGATCCACGGCGTCAGTTGCTCTTGCAACAATTCGGCGATAAAGGAGCGTGGCACGATGACGCGCTCGTCGACGTAAAAGCGATGTTCGCCGAGCCAGGCTTCGTTGGTCAGATAGGCGGCTGGCAGGCGCTCCACGCAGCGGCGGCGGAAGACTTCGAGCAGGACTTCGCGTTCGTGCGGCAGCAGGCGGGCATCGAGGAAAGGTTCCAGGCGGTCGAGCGGCAGATTCAGCGTGTGCAGCGTCAGATAGACCGCTTCGTCCCAGGCGTTGTCACTGCCGTGACCGAAGAACAACTCGGCAGCATTGAAGCGGCTGACCGCATAACGGAGGTAGTCGCGAACGGTCAGTAGTTCGCTGCGTGCTGTAGGGTCGCTCATGCGGGCAGTATCTGTTCGAGGATGCGGTTATAGATGGCGGAAAGTTTGGGCAGGGCAGAGATATCGACGCATTCGTCAATCTTGTGGCTGGTCGCATTGACCGGGCCGATTTCCAGCATCTGGGCGCAGATTTCGGCGATGAAACGGCCGTCCGAGGTGCCGCCGGTGGTCGATAACTCGGTATCGATAGCGCAGATTTCACGAATGGCCTGACTGGCCGCATCGGCGAGCGGGCCGCGGCCGGTCAGGAAGGGGCGGGCGCCGAGCGTCCAGGTGATGTCGTAGTCCAGACCATGCCGGTCGAGAATGCCGATCAGGCGTTGCTGCAGGCTTTCGACGGTGCTGGCGGTGGCAAAGCGGAAATTGAACTTGATTTCGATGCTGCCGGGAATGACGTTGGTCGCGCCGGTGCCGCCGTGGATGTTTGAAATCTGCCAGGTGGTCGCAGGGAAGTATTCATTGCCCCGGTCCCATTCCGTGGCGGCGAGTTCGGCAATGGCCGGCGCGGCAAGGTGAATCGGGTTTTTGCCAAGATGTGGGTAGGCAATATGGCACTGGATGCCCTTGACCGTCAGCTTCCCGGAGAGCGAACCGCGGCGCCCGTTCTTGATCATGTCGCCAAGCGTATCGACCGAGGTTGGTTCGCCGATGATGCAGAAGTCGAGGCTTTCACCCCGCGCTTTTAGTGCCTCGACGACGGCGATGGTGCCATCGTTGGCGTCGCCTTCTTCATCTGAGGTAAGCAGGAAGGCAATCGAGCCGGAATGGTTCGGGTGGGCGGCGACGAAGGTTTCGACTGCGGTCAACATCGCGGCAATCGAGGATTTCATGTCGGCCGTGCCGCGCCCGTAGAGCATGCCATCGCGGATTTCCGGGGCGAAAGGCGGCGAGGTCCATTTTTCCAGCGGCCCGGTCGGCACGACATCGGTGTGGCCGGCAAAGACAAACAGCGGCTTGGCCGTGCCACGACGGGCCCAGAGGTTGGTGACGCCGTTACGGTTGATGTATTCGAGGCTGAAACCAAGCGGTTGCAGGCGTTCGGCGATGATTTCCATACAGCCGGCGTCGTCCGGCGTGACAGAGTGGCAGGCAATGATCTGCCGGGCCAGTGCTAGGGTGGGGTCTGACATCAGGTATTTTCTTCATCGGTGTCGGAGAGGCTGAGCGAAAACTCCTTGAAGGAGGTGCCGCCTAAATTGGTACTGTCGAATTCCAGTGCCGTATCAACTTTTTTTTCTTCCTTGCCGTTACCCGTGGTCAGTTCGGAGTTGTTGATCAGCCAGGACAGGTTGGTCGGCGAGTCGGCGTTAGCCAGCGCTTCGTCGAGCGAAATGACATTTTCGCGATAGAGCCGGAAAAGGTCCTGTTCGAAAGTCTGCGATCCCGGGGCCAGCGTCTGTTCCATCGCGTCCTTGATCGCCTGGACCTCACCACGCTCGATCAGCTCGCTGATATGGCGGGTGTTGAGCATCACCTCGCAGGTCGGCGAGCGCTTGCCGTCCGGCTTTTTGACCAGGCGCTGTGAGACGATGGCGCGCAGGGCAACCGAGAGATCGAGGAAGAGGGCGGCGCGGTTTTCCAGCGGGAAGAAGCTGATGATGCGGTTCAGTGCGTGGTAACTATTGTTGGCGTGCAGCGTTGCCAGGCAGAGGTGGCCGGTCTGGGCGTAGGCGATAGCCGCCTGCATGGTTTCCTTGTCGCGGATTTCACCGATCAGGATGCAGTCCGGCGCCTGGCGCATGGCGTTTTTTAGCGCCGAATTCCAGTCGACCGTATCCATGCCGATTTCACGCTGATTGACGATGGATTTCTTGTGCTTGAAGAGAAATTCGATCGGATCTTCAACAGTCAGGATGTGGCCGGAACGATTGGCGTTGCGGTAATCAAGCATCGACGCAATGGTTGTCGACTTGCCGGAACCGGTGGCGCCGACAATCAGGATCAGACCGCGCTTTTCCATGATCATGTCGGCCAGCACCGGCGGCAGCCCGAGGTCATCGAGGGCCGGGATATTGCCGAGAATGAAGCGGACGACAATGCTGATCGAACCGCGCTGGCGG
>CAYWNX010000025.1:0-14571 GCA_964459735.1 uncultured Dechloromonas sp.
AAGGGCAGCAAGCCCGTTGCCAGCGGATCCAGCGTCCCGGTGTGCCCACCTTTGGCCGCCGAAAACAGGCGGCGAGCTTTTTGCAAAGCGTCGTTGGAGGTCAAACCGATCGGCTTGTCGAGCAAAAGAACGCCGTCGACCTGCTTCCAAGTCTTTTTCACTTGCATGACGGCTTATTCTTCCGGAGTCTGATCGCTGATCGCGTTCGCCCGGTCGATAAGCAGCGACATATTGGCACCGTGCTCAATCGAGTTATCGTAAACAAAATGCAGTTCGGGCAAGGTATGAATGTGCAAACGCTTGCCCAACTCGCGCCGCAGAAAGCCGGAGGCGCGCTTCAGACCAACTTGCACTTCTTCCAGATGCTCGGCGTTGAGGGTCGCAAAGAAAACCTTGGCATGTGCGTAATCCGGTGTCAGTTCGACCGCTGTCAGGCTGATCATACCAACACGCGGATCTTTCAACTCGCTACGAATCAGATCGGCGAGATCGCGGCGAACCTGCTCCGCGACCCGATCACTACGCTGAAAACCTTTTTTCTTCATTACAGCGAACGCGCCACTTCCTGAATTTCGTAAACCTCAAGCTGATCGCCTTCAACGATATCGTTGTTGTTCTTGAGCGACAGGCCGCATTCGAAATTGCTGCGCACTTCCTTGACGTCATCCTTAAAGCGCTTGAGCGAATCCAGCTCGCCGTCCCACTGCACCACGTTGTTGCGCAGCAGACGGACACGCGAATTGCGCTTGACAATACCTTCGAGAACGTAACAGCCGGCAATGGCACCAACCTTGGAAACATGGAAGACCTGGCGGATTTCGACCATACCGAGAATTTGTTCCCGCTTCTCTGGCGAGAGCATGCCGGAAAGTGCCGATTTCACTTCGTCGACCGCGTCATAGATTACGTTGTAATAACGGATATCGACACCGAAGGTTTCGGCCAGCTTGCGCGAATTGGCATCGGCACGCGTGTTGAAGCCGATAATGACCGCACCGGAAGCCTGCGCCAGATTGACGTCGGATTCGCTGATCGCACCGACTGCGGCGTGAATAACGTTAACCCGGACCTCTTCGTTCGAGAGCTTGGACAGCGTCTGCACCAATGCCTCCTGGGAGCCTTGAACGTCGGCTTTGACGATAAGTGGCAAGGTTTTGACTTCGCCTTCCTTCATCTGCTCGAACATGTTTTCCAGCTTGGCAGCCTGTTGCTTGGCCAGCTTGACGTCGCGGAACTTGCCTTGACGGAAGAGTGCGATTTCCCGTGCCTTCTTCTCATCGACAAGCACAATCGCTTCCTCGCCAGCCGCCGGCACATCGGACAAACCAAGAATTTCAACCGGAATGGACGGACCGGCTTCGTTGATCGGCTTGCCGTTCTCGTCGAGCATTGCACGAACACGCCCGGAAACCTGACCAGCAAGGACGACATCGCCGCGCCGGAGGGTGCCGGAAAGAACCAGCATGGTCGCCACAGCACCGCGCCCCTTGTCGAGGCGTGCTTCAATGATCAGCCCCTTGGCTGGCGCATCTTTCTGCGCCTTGAGTTCAAGCACTTCGGCCTGCAACAGTACCTGCTCAAGCAGTTCGTCGATACCCGTCCCTTTTTTGGCAGAAACGCCAACGAAGGGTGAGTCACCGCCGTATTCTTCAGGAATGACGCCGACAGCCACTAGTTCCTGCTTGACGCGATCCATGTTGGCATCAGGCTTGTCCATCTTATTGACCGCAACCACCAGCGGCACACCGGCCGCCTTGGCGTGGTGAATTGCTTCCCGAGTCTGCGGCATCACACCGTCATCGGCAGCCACTACCAGAATAACAATGTCGGTTGCCTTGGCACCGCGAGCACGCATGGCGGTAAACGCCTCGTGACCCGGGGTATCAAGGAAGGTCACCATGCCACGCTCGGCTTCGACGTGATAGGCACCAATATGCTGGGTAATACCACCCGCTTCACCGGCCGCCACCTTGGCGCGACGAATGTAGTCAAGCAGCGAGGTCTTGCCATGGTCGACGTGACCCATGACAGTTACGATCGGCGCCCGCGATTCAAGCGGCACATCCTTGTGTTCGCCAACCAAGGACTCTTCAAGGAAGGCATCCGGATCATCCAGCTTCGCGGCGAGTGCCTTGTGGCCCATTTCCTCGACCACGATCATGGCCGTTTCCTGGTCCAGCACCTGGTTGATCGTTACCATCGAGCCCATCTTCATCATGACCTTGATGACTTCAATCGCCTTGACGGCCATCTTGTGGGCCAAGTCGGATACCGAAATTGTTTCGGGGACGTGGACTTCACGCACGACCTGCTCGGTCGGTGCCTGGAAGCTGCCCTGACCATCGTCATCCTTCTGGTTGTGCTTCTTGTGACCGCCGCGTCCACTCTTCCAGGAGCTGCCAGTATCTGCAGAACGTGTTTTGATCCCTGTTTTTTTCTTGCCGTCATCGGCACGGCTGTTGCCGCCCTTCTTGGCATCCTTGCCCGGCGCGTCAGGTTTTTTGTGCAGCGTTCCCTTTTCAGCGGCAGGTGCGGCAACTGGCGCCTTGGGTGCCAGAGCTGCTGCCTGCTGCTTGGCAAGCTCGGCCGCTTTGGTCGCCACGGCCTGCGCTTCGGCTTGCTGGCGCATGCGAACCAGTTCCGCTTCACGCGACTGCTTCGCCTTCAACTCACGTTCCTGAATTTCCCGCAGCTGGTTATGACGACGTTCCTGCTCTTCGCGAGCGCGCAGTTCGGACTCCCCAATGATCGAGGCACGCGTCGGTGCCGGTGGCGGAACAGGCGCGGCAGGCTGAGGTGCCTGAGCAGCCTCCATCACAGGCTCTTCAATGACCGGCTCGGGGATCGGTTCTAGTTCTGGTTCCGGTTCTGGTTCCGGCTCAACGAGCGGTACGATTTCAACCACCGGTTCCGGAATGGGTTCCGGCTCGGGAGCAAGCTCAACCACCGGCAGTTCCAGCGGCATTTCTTCCGCTTCAGCAGCTACCGTTTCCGGCAAATGATCGCCCACTTCGCGCTTGACCAGCACGCGCTTTTTGCGCACTTCGACCTGAACGGTACGAGCCCGGCCATGGGAATCGGTAGCCTTGATTTCCGATGTTTCTTTGCGGGTCAGAGTGATCTTGGTCTTTGACTCATCACCATGAGCGCGACGCAGGTAGTCGAGCAGCTTTGCCTTATCCTGATCGGTCAGCAGATCGCTACTCGCCTGCTTGCCGACGCCAGCCTTGCCCAATTGCTCGAGCAGGGCCGCGGCCGGCATCTTAAGTTCAACAGCAAATTGTGAAACAGTTATTGCGGACATAATTGCTACCTCCCGCTCACTCGAACCAGTGAGCCCGTGCCTTCAGAATGAGTTCCTTGGCACGCTCGTCGTCGATGCCGGTCATTTCCGTGAGTTCATCAACCGCCAACTCAGCGAGATCATCGCGGGTCTTGACGCCATTACCAGCCAACTTGGCGGCCAGTTCCTTGCTCATGCCCTCCAGACCTATCAGGTCCTCGGCAACATTTTCAAGCTGCTCTTCAGTCACAATGGCTTCGGTCAGAAGCACATTGCGAGCACGATTGCGCAGCTCATTGACGATTTCTTCGTCCAGACCGTCAATTTCCAGCATTTCAGCCAGCGGCACATAAGCCACTTCTTCCAGACTTGAGAACCCTTCCTCAATCAGCAAGTCAGCCAATTCTTCATCGATATCAAGCTTTTGCACGAATATCGAACGTGTCTCGGCAGACTCGGCTTCCGAGCGCTTGGCCGATTCATCCTGGGTCATCAGATTGATCGTCCAACCGGTCAATTCGGAAGCGAGACGGACATTCTGGCCGCTACGACCAATGGCAATGGCGAGGTTATCCTCGTCGACCACAACATCCATCGCATGCTTTTCCTCATCAACCATGATCGAGGAAACTTCGGCTGGTGACAATGCGCCGATCACGAATTGAGCAGGATCCGCCGACCACAGCACGATATCAATATTCTCGCCACCGATCTCGTTACGAACGGCGGTGACGCGGGAGCCACGCAGGCCGACGCAGGTGCCAATCGGATCAACGCGCGGGTCGTTCGACTTGACGGCAATCTTGGCACGCAAGCCGGGGTCTCGGGCACAAGCCTTCAACTCCATCAGACCGTCAGCAATTTCCGGCACCTCCAGATCGAAAAGCTTGATGATGAATTCCGGCGCGGTACGCGACAGAATAATCTGCGGCCCACGAGCATTACGATCAATCCGCAGCATGAATGCTCGGACACGGTCACCGACGCGCAGATTTTCCTTGGGGATCATCTGGTCACGCGGCAACAGCGCTTCGATCTTGCCGGCTTCGATAATGGCATTACCGCGCTCCATGCGCTTGATCGTGCCATAAACAATGTGCTCACCGCGCTCCAGAAAGTCAGCCAGAATCTGCTCACGCTCGGCATCGCGAATTTTTTGCAGAATTACCTGCTTGGCAGCTTGGGCACCGATACGGCCGAAGTCGATGGGCTCCAGTGACTCTTCGATAGAATCACCCGCCTCGACATCTGAATCATTCTTCTGCGCATCGGAGAGCGGCACTTGCAGAAACTCGTTGACATATTCGTTGTCCGGCACAACCTGCCAGCGACGAAAGGACTCAAAGTTACCCGTATTGCGATCAATCGAGACGCGCACTTCAGCCTCATCATGGATACGCTTCTTGGTTGCAGAGGCGAGGGCCAGCTCAAGAGCGCCAAAGACGATCTCCTTGCTGACGTTCTTTTCGCGGGCCAATGCATCAACCAGCAGCAAAATTTCACGGCTCATGGGCTAAAACCTCCTAGTCCTTCAGTCGAATCGCGGCACTAGACGTGCCTTTTCGATATTATTGAATTCGAGTTCCACATCATCTTTTTCCAGACGCAGACCGACCTTGCCATCCTTGCAGCCAAGCAGTTCGCCCTGAAAATTGCGGCGCCCACCTTGGGGAATACGTACCTTGATCTGGATATCCTGACCGGCAAAGCGCTCGAAGTCGGCAGCTTTTTTGACCACCCGATCCAGGCCCGGCGAAGAGATTTCGAGATGATCGAAGTCGACGTTCTCAACCTCGAAGACGCGCGAGAGCTGATTGGAGACTTTGGCGCAATCTTCAACGTCGATCCCCTTATCATCATCCGGCAGGTCGATGAAGACGCGAATGGTACGGCCGCGCGGCGACATCTCCACATCGACGAGTTCATAACCCAGACCGACCACGGTCGTTTCAATCAGCGTGTTTAAATCCATAGCCACAAATAAAAAATGGGCGAAACGCCCACCTTGCAAAAAAGATGCCTCGCCAGAAATGGCGAGAGGAACAAACCCGTGAATTATAACGAATTTATCCCCCTCGGTAAATGAATCTGGCTGACTTTATGCGCCTTCCTGGAACTCACCCTCCGGTTTGATCAACTTTTCCAGGTCGCGCATAAACACTTTGACTTCAGCCTCGCTCAGTTCGCGTACCCGACCGCGCTTCAACTGTGGCGGCAGGCTGATCGGCCCATAACTTACCCGAATCAGACGGCTGACCGTACAACCCACCGCTTCAAACATGCGACGCACTTCACGATTACGCCCCTCATGAAGCGTAACGCGATACCAGTGATTGGCCCCCTCGCCGCCCGCTTCCTGCAAACTGGTAAAACTGGCCGGACCATCTTCCAGCTCGATACCGCTCAACAGTAGCTGCTGCGACTCCATGCTCAGCACTCCGAGGACACGAACCGCATAGTCGCGGATCAGCTCCGAACTGGGGTGCATCAGCTTGTTGGCCAGCTCACCCGAGGTCGTGAAGATGAGCAAGCCGGAAGTATTGAAGTCAAGACGACCGACGGCAATCCAGCGCCCGCTGCGAATACGTGGCAGCGCAGAAAACACGGAAGGACGGCCATCCGGATCATCACGCGAGACGATCTCGCCTTCCGGCTTGTGGTAAATCACCACGCGCGGCGTCTTGGTCGTGGTAAAACGCAGATTCACCAGACGGCCACCAATCTTGACCTTGTCGGTGGGCACCACGCTCTGGCCGGTCTGGGCGGTCACCCCATTAACACTGATGCGACCGGCCGCGATCCATTCCTCCATTTCGCGCCGCGAACCAATGCCGGCCTGGGCCAGAACTTTTTGCAGACGCTCCGGTTTGGCCTCCGCAATCGGCTTGCCATTCCGCCCGATATTGCCGCGATTGGCCCGCCCGCCAGGCGGCGTCATGACGCGGCGGCGTGGCGCTGTCGACGGCGTCGATTCACCGGCCACCGCTTCTGAGAGCTCATCGGAGGCAACTCGCCCGTGTAGCGCCGCATTGCTGCGGTCAACGCCACTTTCAGGCCGTTTTTCATAACTGCCATCCTCGTTTCTAGGCGGTTGGCGGAAGGGGGTTCGTTTATTTTTCATAGTTCAGCTCCAGTGTCTGGCTGATTTGTTCAAGCGGCGGCAGTTCACTAACGCTGCGCAGGCCCAGATCATCAAGAAATTGTTTCGTCGTGGCAAATAGCGCCGGCCGGCCCGGCGTCTCGCGATGGCCGACGACGTCGATCCAGCCTCGCTCTTCCAGCGTCTTGACGACGTTGGCATTAACGGCAACGCCGCGGATTTCTTCAATATCACCGCGCGTCACCGGCTGACGATAGGCAATGATGGCCAAGGTTTCAAGCATGGCACGTGAGTACCTCGGTGGCTTTTCCGGATTGAGGCGTTCGAGATAAGGCAGAAATTCAGCCCGTGTCCGGAAACGCCAGCCGGAGGCAAGCTGAATCAACTCGACCGGGCTCTCGGCCCAGTCTCCACGCAGTTCGTCGAGCAGCTTGCGCAGGACATCGGTCGATATATCCTCATCGAACATCTTGCGCAATTCGAGCGGCGTCATCGGCTCGCGAGCGGCGAGCAAGGCCGCTTCAAGCACCTTCTTGACCAGGCTCGGTTCCACCTTGATGCACTCTCACGTAAATCGGCGCGAACGCCTCGGTTTGGGTAAACTCAACCAGCTTCTCGCGCGCCAACTCAAGCATGGCCAGGAAATGTACGACCAATCCAGGGGCGCCCATGGCCGGGTCGAACATGGTTTCAAACTGCACAAAACCACCGCGCTCCTGCAAAAGGCGCAGGATGATGGCCATATGTTCGCGCACCGACAGTTCTTCACGGCTGATCTTGTGACTCTTGTTCAGCCTGGCCTGACGCACTACCGCCATCCAGGCCTCCTTCAGATCATCGACTGATACTTCCGGCAGGCGCACATAGAGAGACTTTTCCACCAGCGTCTCAACCCAGAAAAACTCCCGCTCGGCCTGCGGCAATTCGTTCAGCCTCTGGCCGGCGATTTTCATCTGCTCGTACTCCATCAACCGGCGAACCAGTTCGGCCCGCGGATCTTCGGCATCATCACCAACACCGATCTTGGGTCGCGGCAGCAGCATCCGCGACTTGATTTCGATGAGAATCGCCGCCATCACCAGATAGTCTGCCGCCAACTCGAGATTACTGGCATGCATATTCTCGATGTAATCAAGGTATTGCCGAGTCAACGGCGCCATCGGGATATCGAGAATATCGACGTTGGCTTTGCGGATCAGGTAAAGCAGCAGGTCGAGCGGCCCCTCAAAGGCATCGAGCATGATCGCCAGCGCATCTGGCGGAATATAGAGATCTTGCGGCAGTTGCTGGAGCGGCTCACCATAAATGCGGGCGAGCGGCTCGAAAAGTTCTACCTGAGGGACGTCGACCGCAGCATTCATCTTCAGCCTATCGCCCCGCCGCCCTTATGACGGTGACCGATGTACAGAGCCCCCACACCATGGCCGATCAATGGTATTCCAGCCCCATCGACTCACGCACATCGCGCATGGTTTCGCGGGCCAGTTCGCGTGCCTTTTCGCAACCATCGGCGATGATATTCTTGACCAGCGTCAGGTCATCCAGATAAATCTGCGCCCGCTCACGCATCGGCGCCTGTTCGCGCAGAATGCCGTCGATCACTGGCTGCTTGCATTCGATACAGCCAATCCCGGCGGTACGGCAGCCGTGTTGCACCCATTCCTTGCAGGCATCGTTGGAATAAACCTGATGCAACTGCCAGACTGGGCACTTGGTCGGCTCACCCGGATCGGTGCGGCGCACCCGTGCCGGATCGGTCGGCATGCTGCGTACTTTCTTGGTCACTGACTCGGCCGACTCGCGCAGCGTGATCGTGTTGTTGTAGGACTTGGACATCTTGTGGCCATCCAGCCCCGGCATCTTTGAAGCCTCGGTAAGCAGCGCGCTCGGCTCGGCAAGAATCATCTTGCCGGTGCCTTCGAGATAGCCAAACAACCGCTCGCGATCACCGACCGAGAGATGTTGGATTTCATCGAGCATGGCATGCGCCTGTGCGATGGCTTCCTTGTCACCGTTCTGCTGGAAACGAACACGCAACTCCTCGTAAAGACGCGCCTTCTTGCTACCCAGCTTTTTAACGGCTTCGCGGGCCTTGTCCTCGAAACCTGGCTCACGGCCATACATATGATTGAAACGACGAGCCAGTTCGCGGGTAAATTCAACGTGCGGCAACTGATCTTCGCCGACCGGCACCTTGTCGGCGCGGTAGATCAGGATATCGGCACTCATCAGCAACGGGTAACCGAGGAAGCCGTAGGTCGAGAGATCCTTGCTCTCGAGTTTTTCCTGCTGATCCTTATAGGTCGGCACGCGCTCCAGCCAGCCAAGCGGCGTCATCATCGACATCAGCAGATGCAATTCGGCATGCTCCGGCACCCGCGACTGGATGAACAACGTTGCCTGATTGGGATCGACACCGGCCGCCAGCCAATCGATGACCATGTCCCAGGTTGCCTGTTCGATACCCTGCGGGTTGTCGTAGTGCGTCGTCAGTGCGTGCCAGTCGGCAACGAAAAACAGGCACGGGTACTCGTGCTGGAGCTTGACCCAGTTCTTGAGAACCCCGTGGTAGTGACCCAGGTGAAGGGCGCCGGTGGGGCGCATGCCGGAAAGAACACGTTCAGCGTACATAGTCGATCAATAAAGCCCAAAAATGGATTCAATGGCCCGCGCCGCGAAAATCACCAGCGGGTTCATGACGGCACCGAGAATGCCGGTGAATAAAAGTAGCAACAGAATGGGAAAACCCCATGGCTCGATCCTGGCAAACTTCCAGGCCAGATTATGCGGCAACAGGCTGACGGCGATCCGCCCGCCGTCAAGGGGCGGTAGCGGCAGCAGGTTGAGTACCATCAGCACGCAATTGACGATGATGCCGATTTTGCTCATTTCAGAGAGCGGCAGCGTGAAGTCGTTACCCGGCATCAACCAGGCCAACTTGAGCATAAGCGCCCAGCACAAGGCCATGAACAGGTTGGCACCCGGTCCGGCAGCGGCCACCCAGAGCATGTCTTTTTTCGGGTTGCGCAAGCGACCGAAATCGACCGGCACAGGTTTGGCGTAACCGAACAGGAAAGTCCCGCCGGAAAACAGCAGAATGGATGCTGGAATGATGATGGTGCCAATCAGATCGATATGGCGCAGCGGATTCAGACTGATTCGCCCCATCTGCCAGGCAGTCGGGTCGCCGAAGTGACGGGCGGCATAACCGTGCGCCGCTTCGTGCAGGGTTATGGCAAAAATTACCGGCAGCGCCGCGATGGCAATCGTCTGGATCAGGCTTTCGAGCATCTTTGCCTCAATCCAGCCCGAACAGCGCCAGCGAACCGCGGCCAGCGCGAATCAACTCGGGTGAGGCACCGGTCAGGTCTATAACGCTTGTCGGCTCGATGCCGCAATGACCGGCGTCGAGAATCAGTTCCAGCTGGTCTTCCAGGCGATCCTGAATCTCCCAGCCTTCGGTAAGCGGCGCTTCGTCGCCCGGCAATTGCAGCGTTGTGGTCAACAGCGGCTCATTCAATTCTTCAAGCAGTGCCAGAGCGACCGGATGATCGGGAATACGCAGACCGATCGTTTTGCGTTTCGGGTGTAACAGGCGGCGCGGCAGTTCCTTGGTGCCTTCGAGAATGAAGGTGTAACTACCCGGCGTGGCCGCCTTGAGCAACCGGTACTGCGCATTGTCGACACGGGCGAAATGAGCGATTTCGGAGAGATCACGCACCATCAAGGTCAGGTGGTGACGCTCGTCGATCTGGCGAATCTGGCGGATGCGGTCCAACGCTTCCCGGTCGCCAAGATGGCAGCCCAAGGCGTAGCAGGAATCGGTCGGCAGTGCGACGACCGCACCATTGCGAATGAAGTCCGCAGCTTGAACCAGCAAGCGCTGTTGCGGCGAGTCGGGATGAATATTAACGACGCGAGCCATGATTTATCGAATCAGACGCCAGACCGGCTTGAGATCTTCCGGCAGTTGCGGCAATTTGCCGAGATCAACGTAACTTTCTTGCGGACCGTGAAAATCGGAGCCGCGTGAAGCGTGGAAGGCGTAGTGCCGGGCCAGCCGGGCAAAATGCATAATATGGTCCGGCGAATGACTGCCGCAGGTAACTTCGATGCCCTGCCCGCCGGTGTCCCTGAAATCATCGAGGAAGCGCCGCATGTCGCCACCCGACATTTTGTAGCGACCAGGATGTGCCACCACCGCCACGCCGCCAGCGGCATTGATCCAGCCAATCGCCTCCTCCAGCGTCGCCCAGCGATGATCGACGTAACCTGGTTTGCCCGGCGTAAGGTAATACTGAAAAACCGAGGGGACATCGCGAGCAATGCCGATTGAAACCATGTAGCGGGCAAAATGGGCGCGTGAAATCAGACTTGGATTGGTCGCGAAACAGACGGCCCCTTCATAAACGCCGGGAATGCCGATGGCGGCCAGCGACTCTCCCATCCGTTTGGCCCGCTCAAGCCGCCCGGTACGAAGCTCATCGAGACCACCTGACAAGGCGGGGTGCGCCGCGTCGAAGCCAAGCCCGACGATATGAATCGGCACGCCTTTCCATTCGATGGAAATTTCCACCCCGTTGACGAAATCCATGCCAGCCTCGTCGGCGGTCGCCCTAGCAATCGCCAAACCACCCAGATCATCGTGGTCGGTCAGCGCCCAGAGGTCGACACCATTGGCAGCAGCGCGCTTCGCCACCACTTCGGGCGGCAACAGACCGTCGGAAACGGTGGAATGACAGTGGAAATCGAAATTGGCTGGAGTCACGAGGGCAGAAAGGCTTTGCAAACTGCGAGTTTATCACGAAGGTGGCCGCCACCCGGCTCCTTGTGCAGTGCAGCAGGTTGCCTCACGTCAGGCATCCCGCTATAGTGCCGCTCGTTCCATGGGAGAGAGCAGACGACCTCTGCCGCCGAAGGCGCAATTTCACCCGAAAACGCTCAGGCAAAAGGACCACGGAACCGGCAGACTGCGTGCAGTTTACCGAAACTCTGGAGAGCGATGGCGACTACTACGGTCGACATCCACCGATGGGGCAAATCTCTCAGGTATCGAGGACAGAGGGGTGAAACGCAAGACGTTGTTCTTTCGTTTCACCCTTTTTCCGTTTCTAGAACTGACGTTAATAAATGTCTGTAAAGGATTGATATGCTGAAGAAAACTGTTTTAAATTCCGCCCACCGCGCGCTCGGTGCCCGGATGGTCGATTTCGGCGGCTGGGACATGCCGGTGAACTACGGTTCGCAAATCGAAGAACACCACGCGGTGCGTCGCGACTGCGGCATGTTCGACGTTTCGCACATGTGCCCGGTCGATGTGGTCGGCCCCGATGTTCGCGCCTTTCTCTCCCGCCTGGTGGCAAATGATGTCGCCAAGCTGCAAGTCTCCGGCAAGGCGCTCTACGCTGCCATGCTTAACGACGCCGGCGGCGTCATTGACGACCTGATCATCTATTTCCTGACTGAAACGCGCTTCCGCATCGTGGTCAATGCCGGTACGGCCGAAAAAGACCTGGCCTGGATGCAGGCCAAGCTGGCCGAGTGGAAGCTCGATGTCAGCATCACCCAGCGTCGCGATGGTAACAACGCTCTCGGCATCATTGCCGTGCAAGGTCCGAATGCCCGTCAGAAGGTCTGGCAGGTGCTGCCACAAAGCAAGAGCGCGACTGAAGGCCTGAAGGCGTTTTTTGCCGCCGAAGTCGATCAGTATTTCATCGCCAGTACGGGTTACACCGGCGAAGACGGCTACGAAATCATGCTGCCCGCAGCTGAAGCCGAAGCCATGTGGAGCGCCTTGCACAAGGCAGGCGTCGCCCCCTGCGGCCTGGGTGCCCGCGACACCTTGCGCTTGGAAGCCGGGATGAATCTGTATGGACAGGATATGGACGAAACCGTGTCGCCCCTTGACGCAGGACTGGCTTGGACGGTGTCGCTGAATACCGGGCGCGATTTCGTCGGAAAATCCGCGTTGACCGCAAACGGCCAAAAAAGCCAGTTCCTCGGTCTGATCCTGCTGGATAAAGGGGTGTTGCGAGGACACCAACAAGTTATTACAAAACAAGGTAATGGGGAAATTACCTCAGGTAGTTTCTCACCAACATTGCAGCAATCCATCGCCCTCGCCCGCCTGCCGCTCGACGTGCAGATCGGCGACGAAGTCGAAGTCGATATTCGCGGGAAATTGCTCAAGGCCAAGGTCGTCAAACCCGTATTCGCCCGCAACGGCAAAGCAGCCATTTAATTACCCCCATTCAGGAGAAAACCATGTCCAACGTCCTCGCCAATCTCAAATACACCTCTTCCCACGAATGGGTTCGCCTCGAAGCTGATGGCAGCGTCACTGTCGGCATTTCCGACCACGCCCAGGAAGCTCTCGGCGACCTCGTTTTTGTCGAACTGCCGGAAGTTGGCGCGCATTACGCTGCAGAGAAGGAAATCGCCGTCGTCGAATCCGTCAAGGCTGCTGCCGACGTGTACGCCCCGATCGCCGGCACCGTGACCGAAGTCAATCAGGCGGCCGCCGATGCGCCGGAATCGGTCAATCAGGATGCCTACGCTGCCTGGCTGTTCAAGATGACGCCGGACAATGCCGCCGATCTTGACGCCCTGCTTGACGCTGCCGCCTATCAGGCCGTTGCTGACGCCGCCTAAGCAAGGATGCTCATGCCCTTGAATCTCTCCCTCTCCGCACTGGAACAGCACGACGAGTTCATTACCCGTCACATTGGCCCCTGCCCCACCGAAATGGCCGCCATGCTGGCCGCCATCGGTGCCGACAGCCTTGACCAACTGATCGACCAGACCGTTCCCGCCGCCATCCGCCTGCCGACCGAATTGCCGCTGCCGGCACCGCAGCGCGAGCATGAAGCCCTGGCGACGCTGAAAGCCATCGCCAGCAAGAATGTCGTCAACAAGTCCTGCATCGGCATGGGCTATTACGACACGCTGACGCCCAAGGTCATCCTGCGTAACGTCATGGAAAACCCGGGCTGGTATACCGCCTACACGCCCTACCAGGCCGAAATCGCCCAGGGTCGCCTGGAAGCGTTGATGAACTTCCAGCAGATGGTGGTCGACCTGACCGGGCTGGAAATCGCCAACGCCTCGCTGCTCGACGAAGCGACAGCGGCCGCCGAAGCGATGACCATGGCGCGTCGCGTCTCCAAGTCCAAGTCAAACCGCTTCCTGGTCGATGCCGCCTGCTTCCCGCAAACCATCGACGTGGTCAAGACCCGCGCCGGCTATTTCGGCTTCGAACTGGTGATTGCTGCGGTCGACACGGTAAAAGACGAAGAATTCTTCGGCGCCCTGCTCCAGTACCCGAACGCCAACGGCGAAGTCCGCGACCTGACCGAGATCGTGACCTGCCTCAAGACCAAGGGCGCCACCATTGCCGTCGCCACCGACCTGATGGCGCTGCTCCTGCTCAAGTCACCGGGCGCCATGGGGGCCGACATTGCGCTCGGCTCCAGCCAGCGCTTCGGCATCCCGATGGGCTTCGGTGGCCCGCATGCCGCCTTCTTCGCCACCCGCGCCAGCGCCGTCCGCTCGATGCCGGGCCGCATCATCGGCGTCTCGAAGGATGCGCGTGGCAACACCGCTTACCGGATGACACTGCAAACCCGCGAGCAACACATCCGCCGCGAGAAAGCCAATTCCAACATCTGCACCTCGCAAGTGCTGCTCGCCAATATGGCCGGCATGTTCGCCGTTTATCACGGCCCGCAAGGCCTGAAAACCATCGCTGGCCGCATTCATCGGCTGACGGCAATTCTGGCGGAGGGACTGAAGCGGGCCGGGGTTACGCTGCTCACCATGCAGTTTTTCGATACGCTGCAGATCGACCTTGGCGCTCGCGCTGAAACTGTTTATCTCGAAGCGTTGAGCGCCGGCTACAACCTGCGCCGCGTCTCGGCCGGCGTACTGGGCATTTCCCTCGACGAAACGACCACCCGCACCGATGTCGCCACCCTGTTCAAGTCGATCGCCCAGGTCACGCTCGACATGGAGGCCATCGACGCTCAAATCGCCGCTGCCGACCCGGCGCTGCCGGCCGAGCTATTCCGCAGCGACGCCATCCTGCAGCACCCGGTATTCAACACCCACCACACCGAACACGAGATGCTGCGCTACCTGAAGTCGCTGCAGAACAAGGATCTGGCGCTCGACCACTCGATGATCTCGCTCG
>CAYWNX010000026.1:0-9028 GCA_964459735.1 uncultured Dechloromonas sp.
AGGGTTGATGTAGTCGGTACGGACTACCCTCAAAGCAGACAACCGGGATGCTAGTCTTGGATTCGCTCATGCTAAAATTCTCAGGATTTTCATCGCGCAGCGAAAGCGCTGTGCTGACAACGTTCCTATTATTTCATGGAGACCTTATGTCCTCTTCGATCTTTGCTGCGGTTGAGATGGCCCCGCGTGACCCCATCCTCGGCCTGAACGAAACATTCAATGCCGATACCCGTAGCACCAAGGTCAATCTTGGCGTCGGTGTCTATTTTGACGACAACGGCAAGATTCCGCTGCTTGGCGCGATCAAGGTTGCTGAAGAAGCCCGTGTAAAAGCGGCATTGCCGCGTGGCTACCAGCCGATCGAAGGCGCTCCAGCCTACAACCAGGCCGTTCAGAACCTGCTGTTTGGTGTCGACTCCGCGCTTATCGCCAACGGCCAGGTTATCACCGCCCAAGCCCTTGGTGGCACCGGTGCCCTGAAGATCGGTGCGGATTACCTGAAGCGTCTCAATCCGGATGCTAAAGTCTATATCAGCGATCCATCGTGGGAAAACCACCGTGCCTTGTTTGAATCTGCTGGTTTTGTCGTCGAGAATTTCCCGTACTACGATGCCGCTACCCGGGGCGTCAATTTCGCTGGCATGAAGGCCTGCTTGAACAGCCTGGTTGCCGGCTCGGTCATCATCTTGCACGCCTGCTGCCACAATCCCACTGGCGCCGACCTCTCCGACGCCCAATGGAAAGAAGTCGTCGGACTCTGCCGCGAACGTAATCTGGTTCCCTTCCTCGACATGGCCTACCAAGGGTTTGCCGACGGTATTGATGCGGATGCGGTCGCGGTTCGCGCCTTCTCTGCCTCTGGCCTACAATTCTTTGTTTCCAGTTCCTTCTCCAAGAGCTTTTCGCTCTATGGCGAACGCGTTGGTGCACTCTCCATCGTCACCGCTGGCAAGGAAGAGTCCGGTCGCGTCATGTCGCAGGTCAAGCGTGTCATCCGCACCAACTATTCCAACCCACCGATCCATGGTGGTGCATTGGTAGCTGCCGTACTTTCCTCGCCGGAACTGCGTCAGATGTGGGAAACCGAATTGGCCGGCATGCGTGACCGCATCCGTGCCATGCGTACTGGCTTGGTCGATGCCATCAAGGCGCAGGGCGTTGCTCAGGACTTCTCCTTTGTCGTCCAGCAGCGCGGCATGTTCTCCTACACTGGTCTGAATGCTGCCCAGGTCGAGCGCATGAAAGACGAATTTGGCATTTACGCCGTATCGACCGGTCGCATCTGCCTGGCTGCATTGAATACCAAGAACGTTGATTACGTTGCCAAGGCGATTGCAGCCGTCACCAAGGCCTGATCGTCAAAACGGTAGTTTCAAGGGCGAGACCGCGGTCTCGCCCTTTTTATTTGCCGCCGGTGACCGTGAGATCAGGCAAGTTTCCGGAAATTCGAACCGGTATTTGCAGGCTCGACGCGCTAGTCTGAATACCCACCGTCAGGTTGCCATTAACCTGCCGTTCGCGGTTGGCAACAAATTGACCGCTGGCCGTCATCATGCCCGCACTCATCTGAACATCGCGCCCACTGATCTGGCCTGGATTAATCGTCAGTGTTGTACGCAAGCGATCAAATTTCGTCGAACCGGTGCGTGATACAGAACCTGCACCACGCCGGGCTGCTTCGCCTAGGTCGATGCCGGTGAGAATGCCACGAGTCACCTCGGCATAAAAAATCGCCTCGACGCTTTGCCACATGCTTTCCCAGTCGGCTCCACCGGCCCGCAAGCGCAAGGTACCCCCGAGGTCTCCTTCCAGCTTTAGCGACGGTGCAAAAATGGCACTTACCTGCCGACAATCGAGCCGGGTCAGTGCGGCGTCTCCAGCAGTCACAAGTCCGTTACTCCAGTCGAACAACCAGGTTCCCTTCAGAACACCGCCGAGAAAAGTGGTATCCAGATTCTGGATCAGCAGTTTGTTTTTTTGCAGCAGCCCCCCGGCTTGCAAGGAATCGAAAGAAATCGCGTTTCCAAACGGCTTCCAGCCCCGTCCATTGATGTTTAAGGCAATTCCTTGGGCGGTCGGCACGGTAGTAAGCTGAATGCTACGGTCAACCGCCTCAAATGATGTATTTTCAACCAAACCATCTGAGTTGAAACGGATAACACCAGAGAGGTCACGCAGTGCCAGTTCTCGAATCGTGACCTGGCTCTGCGAAATCCTGATTTCCCGAATCGAAAGATCATTTTTTGCCGAGTCATAACGCAAGGTAAAAAATGGCAAAGCAACAATACGATTGGCCGAAATCGTTGCACCGATAACCTCTACGCTAGATATCCGTTGCGACCCACGGCTCAACAGGGAAAGCGGTGACGCAATACGGATCGTATCGATCCGTGAATCAGCAGGCTCGCCCAATTTGATATCTTTTAGCGTCAACTGTGGCCAGGGTGAAAATGTCACGCCAACATGAGCAATGCGTACAGGCGTCTGCAAAAAACGGGAAGCTGAACTCTCAAGGGCTGGTATCAGGCTGACGTAGGGGTAAAAAAATGCAATGCATAGTAAAAGACCAGAAAGGGCTGCAAGTACAAATGCCCCCCGTTTGAACAAGGAAACCAAGCGTTTGCCCTCTTGGTCGGCAATCCCGGGTGCGGCGCTTTGCTTGGCCATGACTGGCCAACTCGTCGTGTTTCGTGACCCAGGAAAGATCGGCTTCCCAAAAGCGGAAAAACGCCTGGCTACGTTAGTCGAATTGGTTGTTTCAAAAGAGCTAACTGACTTTTGGCTAAAAGTTGAAAACTCGGATAGCTCTAACAACTGCTCTGTTCTTGCTTGCCGATTACCTTCTTCCCAAACCGATATACCATCTATGCTAGGCGCAATGAACCCGCCCTCCTCCAACTCACGTAGTGCGTTTTCCACCAGTTGCGCGTTCCCGATTTTGTTCGCCATCTCGGCGATGCTCAACTTGCCATCAACCTGAAGCAGCACCATGCGCAGGTTTCGTTCGACGACGTGTGCGCTTTGCCTGACCGCTTCATCCCCGGTAGGCGTCTTTACATAAACAAGCTTAAGATCCATATCCGAATATTTTTCTTATTAAAAAGTCACAAAATGCTTGCTACAAGAGGAGTCGCCCCCTATAATGCGGACCTCTGTTCCTCGATAGCTCAGTCGGTAGAGCGCCGGACTGTTAATCCGTAGGTCCCTGGTTCGAGCCCAGGTCGGGGAGCCAGAGAAAAAAGCCATTAGCCCAATCCACAAGGTTGGGCTTTTTGCATTTACTGGCTTGTTTAACCACGGTAGCGAGAGTTTTCATTATTCTTGGTATTACTGACAATGAGGGCGCTCATGATAGCACCCGTCACACTGGCTTCAGTTCTGATGAACAAGGCCGCTGGTGATCGCGATGGCGCCGGTAGATCCTTTACCGATCCGATCAATTAAATACGATAAATTGACTGATCGCTTGAATTTTGATCGCTCCCGGAGTGTCAATTCTTTCCTCACGAATTATTCAGGGTACCGGCCCTCATTTACTGAAAGGCTTTACGATGCATACCTCATCAATTTTCCTGCACCTGAAAAAACACGGCCAGCTACTTGACTCTGAAATAGCCGCAGCAACTGGCATCGCTTTGCATGAGGTCCATGACTCCATATCCAAACTGGTAGAGCAAGGCGAGATTTCCAGATGCAGCGTGACTCGCTTCAATCAAGGTACGCCAGTAGAAAGCATCCAGTGTCGTATCAGAGGCTTCTCCCCACCGGCTGCACCAGGTAGAAAACCAGCCACCAAGGTAGCTTGAACGTAATTCGTCGCTGGAAACTCTATGCGGGATTGGTTGCTGGAAATCTCAAGCCACCTTTGGTTATCGGCCAATCGTGTTGCTGGCTATGTCTTACTGAACCTGCTGGACGACCCTGCCCTATTGGCGCTGGCTTTCTGTTAGAGGTGTGCCCACGCAGGTCAACCAGCCGGTATGTATATCCAATGATTTTTCCCTATCAGGTGAAGCCATGAAGCACATTGTAGCCATAAGCACAGTAGCACTATTCTGTTCCACGCTATGGGCCGGCCCGGCCCCCTGGTACAAGTGGCACAGCCAAGAGGCCGACTTTGACGTTTGTTCACAATTCACGCCTGGGGATGGTTGGGTGATTGTGAAAGGACCGTTCGAAGATTCCGGGTGTAAAAAGCCACTTCCGAATTGAAACCATGGCCACTCAACTGAACTATACAGTCGATGCAGAGGACGGCGTTTTCATCGCACGGTGCATCGAGCTGGATGTCGTATCCGACGGGCTGACCAAAGACGAAGCTTTGGCGAACTTGCAAGAAGCTCTCGATTGCTACTTTGCCAATCCTGATGCGCAACAGTAGCAACTATCTCGGTCGTTTTCAGCAGGGCAGCCACCAGGAAGAAACACATCAAGCCATCCTCAAGGGTGGCTTTTTTCTTTTCTGCTGAGCAATCAGCTAAATTTAGCGCGAAGCCTTCTCGCCACCCGGATTGCCATAGGTGTTAGCAATAGAACCCCGCCCAGGAGGAAAACTGCTGCAATCCAGAACGACGCGGTGCGAAGAGGTTTCATGGGAAGAATTTTCCCATTCAGATTGTGGTCTGTATGTGATTTGTATCACGATTGGTGGGTGTTTTGAGGTCAATGGTACGGTTGGTTTGGCGCTGAAAATGCAGAAGCACTACAATCAGAAAAATCTGTTTTACCGAGGGCTCCTCAGAATGACTCATTCTTCGTGGGTGGTGATTTTCGCGTCCTTCCTTGCCTTGTCAGCCTGCGGAACACTGCCCAAAGCCCAGCCCAAAACACCGCCGGCATCGAGAAATGGCCAGCTCGAACTTACGCTTGCGGGTGGTGCCTACAAATGCGATCAGAATGTGCGCATCCAGGTTACGCGCGAACTCCTTGGCGGTGTAAACAACCGGATCATCATTGACTGGAATGGCAGTAGCTACCGACTTGAGCGCAACCTCTCCTATTCAGGGCTGCCCCGTTTCGAGGACCCATCCAGCGGCTTGGTGTGGATCGACTTGCCTTGGAAGAGCTTATTACTGGATGGAAAAACCAATAAGCCACTCGTCAATGAGTGCCAACCCACTTGATGGAAAATCTGCCAGATTTCAAATACCCAGTGACCAAGGCTATTCTGGACCCAAGCGGTCTACTTATCCTCAGGTCTGAGTTTCCGGGGCCGGCTCTGATGCTGCGCCTCTCGCCTTCCTTGCTTTAACCAATGTTTCGTAAGCTTGAATGACGCCCAATTGCTCATCATTGATCGACTCAAAACGCAGGCCAACCAGATATTGACAACCGACCCGGCGGATGCGCATCACGCTGACGTATGCCTCGACGGATGTGGCCAGATCAGGGGATTCAATGGTACAAGTACCGACCTCACCCGCAGGCTTGGCACCGAGTGCGGCTACGTCGAGCATCACGCCGACGCCCGTTACCGATATATCGGCAGCCGGAAACTCAAAGTATTTATCACCAAGTTGCAGTTGTACCCTGCCCTGAAGATTGAAACGATGAAAGCGGCGGCGTTCTCTCACGATACGGTCTCGTTAATGAATGAGGCCACATTTTCCCATGCCCTGAAAGGGGCGGCAAAAATGAATCCAGCTTATTCGACGCAGCTCAAATCGCTTGAATATCCCCAAACGCTATACTTATTGCCATTCCAAACACTTTAAAAGATATGACTACTCACGCAATCAGTTGGCAAAGCGCACATTCCTATAGCGATATTCTTTTTGAAGCAGCGGAAGGTATCGCCAAGATTACGATCAATCGCCCGGAAAGGCGGAATGCTTTCCGCCCGGAGACGGTTAGCCAGTTGATTGACGCCTTCCATCGCGCCCATCACGATAACTGTATCGGCGCCATTATCCTGACCGGTGCAGGCAATGATGCCTTCTGTTCCGGCGGTGATCAAAAGCTGCGTGGAGATGAGGGTTACATCGACGAGGGCGGAACGCCGCACCTCAATGTTCTTGATTTGCAGATGCAGATTCGCAGATGTCCAAAGCCGGTGGTCGCCATGGTCGCCGGCTACGCCATTGGTGGTGGTCATGTGCTGCATCTCGTCTGTGACCTGAGTGTTGCAGCAGAAAATGCCCGTTTCGGCCAAACCGGGCCGCGCGTTGGCAGCTTTGATGCCGGCCTCGGCGCCGGGTTGATGGCGCGCACTATCGGCATGAAACGGGCAAAGGAGGTTTGGTTGCTTTGCCGACAGTACGATGCTGCAACCGCGCTCGACTGGGGGCTGGTAAATACTGTTGTGCCAATTGAAAGACTGGAGGAGGAAACAGTGAACTGGTGCCGCCAGATGCTCGAACTCTCGCCGATGGCTCTGCGCATGATCAAGGCTGGCTTCAATGCCGATACCGATGGGCTAGCCGGCATTCAGGAACTGGCAGGCAATGCCACTGGCCTCTTCTATATGACTGAAGAAGGCCAAGAGGGGCGCAACGCTTGGCTAGAACGCCGTCCGCCGGACTTCGGAAAGTATCGCAAACGACCATGAAGGTTGTCGCCGCCGATTGGCTATCCTACCGCCTGCCGCTCAAGCGCTCCTGGCAAAGCAGCCAAGGGGTTTTAAGCGAGCGCAGCGGGCGCTTGCTGCGGCTTAAGACGGACGATGGTCGGATCGGCTGGGGCGATTGTGCGCCGCTACCTGAATTCGGCATCAGCAATACGGATGCGACAAGTTTTGCCGAAGAGTTGGCCTACCTGGATCTGGTTTCTCAAAAAGCCGGGCTGCCGCTTAATAGCTGGTTAAGCGGCAAAGCACCGGCGGCAACTGCTGCGGTCAACGCTAATTTAGGAGACATTCTCAGCGTTAATAACAAGCTTGTTGCGGCAGCCCTGGAAAGCGGCTTTTCCGTCCTGAAAATAAAAGTCGGCCTCGGCCAGTGGCAGGATGAGATTGTCCGTTTGCAGAAATTAAGCAACGGCTTGCCGCCTGGCGCGAAATTTCGTCTCGATGCTAATCTGGCGTGGTCTGAGACTGAAGCGGAGCAGTTTCTCATTGCCTGTTCCAAGCTGCCAATTGAGGGCATGGAAGAGCCATTGCGCCACCCCGATCAAAAGGAGTTGGCCAGATTGCAGAGACTCGTTCCTTTTCCGATCGCTATTGATGAATCCATCCATCTCATCGATGGGGATTTTTTTTATCACCCACCGGTAAGGCGCCTGGTTCTTAAACCCGCTCGCTTTGGTGGCCTGCTGGCGACTATGGAAATTGCCTTACGCGCCCATGCTTCCGGGGTCGAGTGCATCGTGACGTCCAGCCTGGAAAGCAATTGCGGGCTACTCGCCTGCGCTCATATGGCAGCAGCCATTGCGCCTCAGGCAACTCATGGCCTCGGTACCGCTGAGTGGTTTTGCAAAAATACCGGTGAGGACTTGGAACGGCTCGCTGGTCGCCTATTGTTGCCATCGACAGCTGGACTGGGGTTTTTTCTTCACCCCAGTCAATAGCCAAACAAGGCTATGACCAGAGGCTGAGGAGCGAACGTAGCCGAGCAAGCCCATATAAGTACAGCTCCGGCGCACCCATTATTTTTCGGTCGTATCGCCCGGATTGAACGGAAACATGGTCCGCGTCTTGATCTGCAACTGATCTTGCATCGACTGGAACATTTTGTTGGACTGATCCATGTAGGCAGTCATCATGCTTTGCATGGCGGGTTGTTGAAAATTCAGGAACTGAGCCCAGAAATCTGCCTGCATATGGCTGTTATCTGCAGCGCCTCTTGAGCGTGACTGATCCTGAAACTTGTTCTGAAATTCAACAAAGGTCTTCATGTTATTTTCCAAGTATTTGCCAAGCATGCCTTGCATGGCGCTTCCATAGAAACGCACAAAGCCGGAGAGCAACTCGCTGGAAAACATTGGCATACCTCCGGACTCTTCCTCAAGAATGATCTGGAGGAGGATGCTGCGCGTCAAGTCTTCGCCACTTTTGGCATCAACCACTTTGAAGACTTCACACTTGAGAACCAGTTCCTTGACATCACCCAGTGTGATATAGGCGCTTGTCTTGGTATCGTAAAGGCGACGATTGGGATATTTCTTGATCAGGCGTACCGGTTCCGACATGCATTGACCCTTAAACGATTTTGTGTGCAGTGCAGCATTATAGCTCAAAAAACAGGCGCCCGTGGGCGCCTGTTTCTGATGCGATGCAAAAATTCAGCAATAGTTCATGCCAATTTCTGCAATAAATTACTGGTAATACAAGCCACCGTTGATGTTCATCGTGGCACCAGTCATGAAGCCAGCAATGTCAGAAGCCAGGTAGGCACAGGCGCCACCGATTTCTTCCGGCTTGGCCAGACGCTTCATCGGCACCGTATCGATGATGGATTGCAGTACTTCCGGCTTGATCGCCATAACCATCTTGGTGGCAACATAACCCGGGCAGATGACGTTGACGGTAACACCCTTGGCGGCCAGTTCAGCAGCCAGTGCCTTGGAGAAGCCGATCACACCAGCCTTGGCAGCGGAGTAGTTGGTCTGGCCTGCCTGACCCTTGACGCCGTTGACCGAGGAGATGTTTATGATACGGCCCCAGCCACGCTCAGCCATCTTGGCAGAGACTTGCTTGGTCATGTTGAATAGAGAGGTCAAGTTGGTAGAGATTACGGCATCCCAGCCATCTTTTTCCATCTTGGCGAACATGCGGTCACGGGTGATACCGGCGTTATTCACCAGAATATCAACCGGACCGGCAGCAGCTTCGGCTTCAGCGACCATCTTCTGGCAGTCTTCCAGAGAAGAGACATCACCTGCGACACAGACGAAATCCTTGAAGCCGGCTTCAGCCATTTCCTGTAGCCATGCATCCTTGTTATCAAATTGCGGGTGATAAGAGGCAACCACCTTGTGACCAGCCTTGGCCAGTTCCTGGCAGATTGCGGTCCCAAGACCACCCATAGCGCCGGTAACGAGAGCAACACGTTGCGTCATAGCTATTCCTTCCTTTTATTGATTTAGAACGACA
>CAYWNX010000026.1:9038-13852 GCA_964459735.1 uncultured Dechloromonas sp.
GGCGGTCAGTACATGTGCTGGCCACCGTTGATGGAGATGTTGGCGCCGGTGACAAACGCTGCTTCATCAGAAGCAAGGTAGACCACCAGACCAGCAATTTCTTCTGGCTTGCCCAGTCGATTAACCGGGATTTGCGGCAGAATTTTTGTATCGAGAATTTCCTGCGGAATTGCAGTCACCATTTTAGTACCAATATATCCCGGTGAAATAGTGTTGACCGTGACGCCCTGCTTGGCTACTTCAAGTGCCAGCGCCTTGGTGAAGCCGTGCATGCCGGCTTTGGCGGCCGAGTAGTTGGTCTGACCAAAAGCGCCCTTTTGCCCGTTAACGGAGCCGACATTGATGACGCGACCCCATTTGCGTTCTATCATGCCATCCATGACCTGCTTGGTCATGTTGAAGACGGAATCGAGATTGGTATGAATAACCGCATCCCAGTCTGCCTTGGTCATTTTCTTGAAGGTCATGTCGCGCGTAATGCCGGCATTGTTAACCAGCACATCGACCGGGCCGACATCTGCCGTCACCGTTTCAATACAGACACGCGCCGAGTCAAAGTCGGTCACATCGCACGGGTAGGCCTTGAAGCCGTAACCCATGTTGTTCATTACCTTCAACCAATCCTGAACCTTGGCATTGCCGGGCGAATAGGTCGTTACCACCTTGTAACCCAAGGCGGCCAGCTTGACACAAACGGCCTCGCCAAGTCCTCCCATTCCGCCTGTAACCAGTGCAACTCTTGGCATTTTCCCTCCTCCGGAAGTTTTATACGGCGCGCTCTTTAACGTAGCGCCCGGGTGCCGGTTCTATCGGCTTGTATTTTGTATTGCCTGGTTTGCGTGGCGCCCTCAGATCACCTGCCAAGGGCTTGATCCAAGTCGCCCAATCATTCCACCAACTACCTTTTCTTTCTTCTGCTGCGGTCAACCACGCATCTGATGCGGATTTCACATCTTCATTGACCCAGTAACTGCGCTTGTTCTTGCTGGCCGGATTGATGACGCCGGCAATGTGCCCGGAAGCGCCGAGGACGAAACGTGCCTCACCACCCAGAATACGAGTGCTCTCGTAAGCTGACTGCCAGGGGACGATATGGTCTTCGCGCGTTGCGAGCAGATAAACCGGCATTTTTAGCGTACCGAGGTCAATCGGCTGGCCACACATCTGCAGCTTGCCGGGTATGCGCAGGCTGTTCTCCAGATAGAGATTGCGCATGTACCAACATGCGAATGGCCCCGGAAGATTGGTTGAATCCGAATTCCAGTAGAGCAGATCAAAAGCCTGCGGCTTCTGGCCTTTCAGGTAATTACCGGTAACGTAATTCCAGACCAGGTCATTGGCCCGCAGCATGGAAAAAGTGTTCTGCAGATCGCGTGCCGGCAGCAAGCCGCCTTCGCCAATTGTTGACTCTCTGGCGGCCAATCCCTTTTCGTCGATAAACAAGCCGATTTCGCCGGTGTCCGAAAAATCGAGCAGTGTCGTCAGCAGCGTCAATGATGAAACGATTTCTTCGCCACGAGCCTTCAGTACAGCCAGTGCAGAGGTCAGAATGGTGCCGCCAACGCAGAACCCCAGGGCGTTAACTTGCTTGACCTTGCAGATTTCCTTGGCGACATGCAGTGCGGCTATTGGTCCATGCTCAAGGTAATCTTCCCAGGTCAGGTTCCCCTGCTCTTCTTTCGGGTTGCGCCATGAGACGAGGAAAACGGTGTTTCCCTGCTCGACCATGAAACGGATCAGCGAATTATCCGGTTGCAGGTCCATCACGTAGAACTTGTTGATGCAAGGCGGGACGACGACCAGCGGCCGCGTACCTACCTTGGGTGTCAGCGGTGTGTATTGAATGAGCTGCATTTGCTCATTTTCGTAAACAACAGCGCCTTCCGTTGTGGCGATATTCTTGCCCACCTCAAACACAGATTCATCGGTCATCGAGATCCGGCCCTTTTCGAAATCCTGGACCAGATTATTGATACCGTCGGTAATACTCTGGCCCTTGGTTTCCAAAGCCAGCTTGATGAATTCCGGGTTGGTAGCGGCAAAGTTGGATGGTGCCATTGCATCGGCCACCTGACGGGCCAGGAAGCGCAAACGGTTCTTTTCCTTGTCGTCGGCCGATGGCATCAGCTCGACCATTTCCTTGAGGAATTTCGTGTTGAGCAGGTAAGCCTGATGGGTGTAATCGTAAATCGGGCTTTCGCGCCATTCAGGCGCCGAGAAGCGGCGATCACCCGGCTCCGGCGCGACTTTGAAACTTTGCTCCTGCCCTTGTTGTTTGGTCAGCATTGCTTGCCAAAGCGACATTTGCTGATCCATGAAACTCTTCTGTAGCGCCGTCAGCGCCTGTGGATCTGCTGCCGGAGGTGGCGTAGCGGCCTCTTGATTTCCGGCTTTGCCAATAAATTCCAGAAACTGCTGAGTCATGTTTTGGCCGGCCTGCATGAACTGCATGGCAGAACCCAAAAATGCATCATTGTTATTCGATCCCTGCGCCATGGGAAGACTCGTCTCTGTAGTTATGGGGTTTGAGCTTGAGGATTTTGCATACCGACTACAGCGCTGTCAACGCATTTGCATGCATAATTACTGGCATGTATATCATCGCTATCGGCTGGCTTTACGTCACCGTCCTCGTTGCTGCCAACGAAGCCAGCATTGTTGCCGGTATTATTTCATTTCTGTTTTACGGGCTGATCCCGTGCGGCTTGCTGCTGTGGATGAGCGCCAGCAAGGTGCGCCGCCAGCGTAAGGCTTATCGAGAGCTACTCGCCAACCAGCATCTGAACGATAGCGATCGAAGCGATACCGAGCCCAATCAGTAAGACCTGCTGGACCGTCGCTTTCAATTCTGTGCGCTTATGCAGTCCGGGTATAAGGTCGGCAACCGCGACATAAATCATGCTTGCTGCGGCCAGCCCAAGTAGCGTGGGAATCAGCTCCTGCATGTCCGAGAGCGCAAAATAGGCCAGCATGGCGCCAACCAGTGTCGCCAGGCTGGATAGCAGGTTGAAGGCCAGGGCCTTTGTCCGGCTGTAGCCAGAGTGCAGCAAAATCATGTAGTCGCCGACTTCCTGCGGAATTTCATGGGCAATAATGGCCAGCGCGGTGACGATACCGAGTTCGGTGCTTTCCAGAAACGCGGCAGCAATCAGTACGCCATCGACGAAGTTATGGAAGGTGTCGCCGACCAGAATGAGCAGACCTGAACGCCCATGGTCATGGGCGGGCGCTTGCGCCTCATGCGCCTCGCAGTGGTCGTGGTGACAATGTCGCCACAGAACCAGTTTTTCGAGTACGAAGAAAAACATGATACCGAACAGAACCGTTGCCGCCATGCGGTGAGGTTCGCCGTGTTCCAGCGCATGCGGCAGAATTTCCAGGAAAGCAGCGCCCAGCAGTGCACCAATTGCATAAGAAATCAGTACGTTGATGCGCTGCGCACCGAAGGCCGTGCTGACCGCTGCCGCCGCTACGACGCTCAGGGCGCCACCAGCCAGTGACACGACAATGATCCAGGAAAGAGTGCTCACAGGAGTTCGCTACTTTGGAAAGGCGCGGATTATACGCCGGACTGATCATCCAGCCAGATCAGGCTGGCCATGCGTCCGGTAACACCGTCCCGGCGATAGGAGAAAAAGCGCTCGGGATCACTGACGGTACAGAAATCACCACCGCTGATTGAATCGACACCGGCCGCTTGCAAACGCTGGCGGGCCAAGGTGTAAATATCGGCTAGCCATTTGCCGGGACGCTGTGCTGAAAAAGCGAGCGCTGCGTCAGGTGCCTGATTGATAAATGCGGCGTGGACTTCGTCACCGACTTCGAAATACTTCGGGCCGATAGCCGGCCCCAGCCAGGCGAGTAGTTCGCTGGCCGGGACGCCCATTTTGCTGATGGTTGCTTCAAGCACCCCCGCCAACAGGCCGCGCCAACCAGCATGGGCCGCCGCCACCACCGTTCCGGTCCGGTCGCAGAGCAACAGCGGCAGACAATCGGCAGTCATTACAACGCAAACCTTACCTGGTTGATGTGCGATTGCGGCATCGGCAGTTGGTAAATCGGTCGAAAAATCGGCGTCTACCGCAGTAATGCAGTGCACCTGCTGTAGCCAAAGCGGTTCCCCAGGCAATAAGGCACGCAGCTTGGCGCGATTGGCAGCAACGAGCGTGGATGAATCACCAACGTGATCACCCAGATTGAAACTACCCCAGGGGGCCGGGCTGCAACCGCCAGTACGAAGTGTTTGCAAGGCTCGAACGTTGGCTGGCGCCGGCCATGCCGGAACCAGCAGATCAGCCATTGCGCAGGCTATCCACCAAGTCGCGCATATCTTCCGGCATCGGCGCTTCCCACTGCATTTTGAAGCCGGTGATTGGATGCACCAGACCAAGGCGGGTTGCGTGCAAGGCCTGACGGTGGAATTCCGGGAGGCGTGGATTTGGTTTGCCATAAACCGGATCGCCAACCAGCGGATGGCGGATCGACAGCATATGCACCCGAATTTGATGCGTGCGCCCGGTTTCCAGCGAGCACTCCAGAAGCGTGCAGTAAGTAAACTTTTCCAGGACGCGGAACCAGGTCAAAGCCGGCTTACCGCCACGGTTTTCAGGTACGACGGCCATCTTGATACGTTGTGTCGGATGACGGCCAATCGGCGAATCGACACCGCCGTCCCGTTTCATCGAGCCTGAGGCCAGCGCCAGATACTGCCGGCGAACGGTACGAGCTTGCAATTGACGGACCAGATCGGTCTGCGCTTCCAGTGTCTTGGCAACCACCATCAGGCCGCTCGTTTCCTTGTCCAGGCGGTGCAC
>CAYWNX010000026.1:13862-14560 GCA_964459735.1 uncultured Dechloromonas sp.
GATGCCGGCTCGCGGTTTTTGAGCGAGATTCGGCAGATGGTGCAGCAAGGCGTTCATCAGCGTGCCGGACCAGTTACCACTACCGGGATGCACAACCAGGCCAGCCGGTTTGTTGATAACGAGCAACACTTCGTCTTCATAAACAATATTGAGCGGAATATCTTCCGGCTGTTCGGGCAGGTCGCGAGCATCCTGCGGCTCATTGACGAGCAGGAATTCACCGCCATACAACTTGCGCTTGGGCTCGATCTCGCTCTTGCCGTCGACCAGCACGTGACCGTCGCGCACCCAGGTTTGCATACGGTTGCGCGAGTGCTGCGGCAAGAGTTCTGAGAGTATCTGATCAAGGCGTCGACCAGCACAGGCATTGGGAACCGTCAGTTGATGCGGCTCAGTTCGGCTATAATCGCCGGAGTTTTCCATAGGATCTTTCATGATGCGAAGTTTAGCCGCATTCCGGCCTTTTCCTGCCTTCTTCAGCTTGCTGAGCGCAGTTTTTGCCGCCATTTTAATCTCAGGCTGCAGTTCACTGAACGACAAGCAGGATGAAACCTCGGGCTGGTCGGCCGGGAAACTCTATTCTGAAGCCAAGGATGCCCAGGCGGACGGGACTTACGACAAGGCTGCGAAATATCTCGAAACACTTGAGTCCCGCTACCCGTATGGTCGCTTTGCACAGCAGGCGCAGCTGGAACTGG
>CAYWNX010000027.1:0-14019 GCA_964459735.1 uncultured Dechloromonas sp.
GGGGCAGTCACCGGGGCCGTCTTTCTCGAAATTGTAGGGCGCAATGAAGCATCGCCTCACAGAGTAGCAAGCCTTGGCGCTTATTGCAGCATGAACGTCTCGTACTCAAGGCGATTCAGCTGGCGCGAGAGCAGGGTCAGTCCGGTGGCCAGCGTGATCAGCACGGAAAGGGCAAAGCCGTAGCCATAGAGTGCCGCACCCAGCCAGAGCGTAATGACGGTAAGTACGATATTGAGGGCGACGAACTCGATGCAGAGAAAGAGCACGATGCGGCGCTGATCGAGATAGAAAAAAACGTTGAGAATGGCCATCAGGCCAACCTGCAGGCCGGCGCCAATGACTTGGACGTAGAGCAGCGGCAGGTACAGTTCCGAAATGCCCAGCCATTGAAGGAGTGCCGGGCCGGCAACAAAAGTGGCCAGAACCGCCAGTGTCTGAATCTTGCCAATTTCACTAAGCCCCTGCTGGATCGAATAGACCATTTCGTCACGCATGTTCTCGATGTATTCAAGAGAGCCGCCACCGCGAACGGCATCATAGAACTTGTCGTAGAACTCGACGAAATCGGTTTCAATGCGGACGAGGAAGACGGCCATGCCGGGAATGATCGACAGGTAGGAGAGAAAGACCGGCAGATCGTAAATCAGCGAGGCCCGCAGATGACCAATGATCGGGTCCGAGGTTGGCGGGAAATACCAGAACATGAACTTGTCGATCCAGATCCCGAGGTTGTACAGCAGGCCAATCGCCATCAGGCTCGGGTAGAGCAGTTCGCTGCGGGCAAAGTCGAAGCGGATCAACTGGCCATGCGGATTGAACTCGCGCACAGTGAGTACCCACATGCCGGCCAGCAGAATAAGGTGGCCGAAGACGAAGCCGGCGAGTAGTCCTTCCAGGCCGTAGGGGCGGAGCCAGAGGGCAGTGAGAACGATCAGCGCATAGGCGCCGCCGAACAGAATGACGATTGCCTTGTAGCGTTTCATCCCGGAAAGGAACACGGTCATCACCCACACGGCACAGAGCAGCACAAAACCGGCCAGCATGAGCAGGCGATAGAGCAGGCCAAGTTCGGGTAACAGTACAAACAGGGAGAGCGTGCCGAGAACGCTGGCCAGCATGACGATGAGCAGCATCAGGCCGTTCAGGTTGGGCAGGATGACATCCCGTTTTTTCTCGAATAGCCGATCCGAGACGAAGCGCGTAAAGGCGAGTTGAACCAGCCCGGTGAGGATCAGGCTGGAGGCCACCAGGTAGGTGACGGATGTCTGAAATTGTGTGACGAGTGAGGAGGGAACGACGACCGAGGCACTGAAAACGCCAACCAGCAGGATGCCAATGATCGAAAAAACCCACGGCCCGGAGCCGATGATGCCGGCGTAGGCATAGGCTTCAACCAGGCTAAGCAGCGTGTTCTTGCGCAGCAGGCGGCGCAGTTCAAAGCCAATGCCGGCCATTAATTAGCCCTTTCCGACTTGCGCATGGCGTCTTGATAGACCTTGCGGTAATGACCAAACATCAGCTCGTCGGTGTAATAGCGCTCGACCCGGGCGATGCCGGCCCGGCTGGCAGCCTGCCAGGCATCATGGTCGCCGAGCAGCGCCAGTGCGGCATCGGCCAGACCCTGCGGGTCGGCAATGTTGACGACGGCGCCGGAGTGACCAAGCGCCTGATCTTCCAAGGTTAGACCTTCGATCAATTGCCGGCATGACCCGACGTCGGTCGAGATGGCGGGAACGCCCGCCGCATAGCCTTCGAGAATGACCAGCGGCAGTGCTTCGCTGATTGAGGACAGGATGGTCAGGCCGATTTTCGGCATCAGGTCGTCGATCTTCTGAAAGCCAAGGAAACGGACGTGTTCCTGTAGTCCGAGGCTTTGCACCAGGTTGCGGCATTCCTCGGCGTAGGCTTTGTCTTCGTCCTCCGGGCCGGCAATCCAGCCTTCTGCTTCAGGCAGGTAATTGACCACCCGGCGCATGGCGCGGATGAAGGTTTTGATGTCTTTGATCGGCACGACGCGTCCGATCAGACAGAGTACCGGGGGTGGTGTCGCCGGGCGCAGTTCGCGCAGCGGAGCGAAGCGCGCAAGACTGATGCCATTAGGGATATTGAAGGTGCGTTCGGCGAGAGCGCCGTCGGCTACCTGGCGCAGGCGATTGGCTTCGTAGAGGGCGATGATCGGATCGGCGGCGTCATAGCAGAAGCGTCCCATCCATTCGAAAAGACGAATCCACATCTGGCGGAAGTACGACAGTTCGGTCGGGTCACGCTGGAAGACGTTGCGGTTGTCACGAATCCACTCACTCTTGAAAAGATCGATCTTTCGTTCCTTGGTGTAGATGCCATGCTCGGAAAGAATCAACGGAGTGCCGCGTGTCTGGTGCAGCAAGGCACCAAGAAATCCGGCGTAGCCGGTCGATACGGAGTGCAGGGTGCGAACGGGAATGAGGTTTTTGCTGATTTCGGCGAGCATCCAGAGCGGTGTGTGCATGATGCGCACAGTCCAGAAATAATCGACAAAGGAAGGGTCGGTACAGAAGCGTCGGTAACGGTCGCAGACGATTTCCCAGGAGCGTTCGCTGTGCAGGAAGTCATCGAGGTTAAGTTTGCCGCCGGGCACCATGGCATGGGCCACTTCCTTGAAGGCGGCGAGAGCTTCGTGGGCCGGGCAGCCCGGAACAAATTTTTCATGCAGTTCGCTGGCCAGCTTGAAGGCTTCCTTGTTGCCCTGGCGCGGCTGCGGATGTTCGTCGCTGGTGACGCTGTCGTAAAGAAAATGTTCTTCGAAGTGCACGACATTGGCCGGGAGTTCGTACTTGAACGAGGTGTAATCCTCGCGCCGACTACCCAGGAAGACGAGGGCAAAGCGGTATTCCGGATAAGCCCGGATCATCTGATCGACCCAGCTTGAAACGCCGCCGCTGACGTACGGGAAGGTGCCTTCAAGAAGCAGGGCGATATCGGCTTCGCTGGCGGTGGGAAAACTCATTGCTGGTTCCAGTAATTGATGATCGGGCGCAGGCGAGGCAGCGAGCCCCAGTTGGCGAGTTCTGCCATCAAGCGCTGGGCGCCGGTGAAATCGCGCCGTTCAAAACGCAGTTCAGCCAGATAGGGCAGGATGCGGGTGGCCGGTAGCCCGAGGTCACGGGCCCGCAAATAGGCCTGCTCGGCCGCATCACGCTGGCCCATGGCATGAAGCAGTCGGCCCTGACGCAGGTTGAGCGCCGCGTTGTCGGGTTCGCGGTCGAGCACTCGCTGACAATAGCGGGATGACTCGCTGATTGCGTACAGGCGCAAATCGCCCTGGACCAGTTCCTGGTAAATCAGCTCCCAGTAGAGATCGGAGAGTCGGTGGGCCGAGGCCAGTGTTTTAGGGCCGCTGCTTTCAGGATCTTCTTCTTGCTGGGCGCTGTTGAGGAGCTTCAGTTCGTCGTCGATCGACTGATTGATCCGCTTTTCCTGGTTATCCAGCATGCCGTAAGCCAGCAGGCGGATGTCTTCGCTGGGGTCGGTGAGGACGTCGCGCAAGAGCGGTGAAGAGACTCGCCCGGAGACGTATTGCAACGCGACCATGGCACCAATGCGGGCCTGCATTGGTGCTTCGCTATTGCCGAGGAATGAGCGCAGACCGGCTTGGCGAAAGCCGGCATTGGGGCGCTGATGCGGGTCAAACGCTGGGAGTTGAACGGAATCAAATGCCTGGGCGGGTACCTGGCTACGAAAAAAACGGAGATACAGAGTGCCGCCAATAACGCCGATAAAGCCAACGATCGGAACGGCATAGCTGCAAGCGGCCATTAACAGCAGGACAGGCAAGCGGGGGCGGGCAGCTTCGCCAGGCAGCAGGAGGATTGCCGCCAGCGCCAGGAGGGCGCTCGCTGCTGCGTGGATGAGCAGATACCAGGCCAGCGTGGCGTCGCTGTGGCCAGCGAATAGCAGGCCGCCGTTCCAGGCGCCTAATTCAAGAAGGACGGCGTAAAGAGCCAGTTTCTGGTTGAGCATCAGCGAGCTTTTTAAGTTGGTGCAGGATGGGAATTGGCTGCTCTCGGTCGAGGTGGAGGATATGGGCGAAGATGCCAATTTCGGCCAGTGTTTGTCCGTTTTTTTGCTGCGCCCAGCTTTCCAGGCGTGCCAGATAGCCTTCAGCCGCAGAGTCATCGGAAAGCGGCATTAGCGTCGCGAGAAGCTGACGGTCGACGCCATTAATGAGCCAGTTTTCATCCAGTGAGCGCTTCAGACGTTGAATCTGCCAAGCCATGTCATGCTGGCTGGCGCGCGGCAGAATTTCGAGGGCAACAATAATGCTATTGACCGATGAAATCTGTCCGATATGCCAGAGGCGCTGGATTTCAAAGGCAAACTCGGGGGGGCAGTCGGGTAACTGGGCCAGCACCGGCTGGGCCAGCGCGTGCATGGTCAGGCCGTCGGTGTAATAGCCCAGGAGGAGGTTGATGGTCTGCAGGGTTTCTTCCTGCAGAGAGAAAAAGGGGATGTCCTCCACCACCAAAAGACCGTAGTTTTCTCCGTCCACACTGGTTAGCGGTGCTGCAATCAGGTAGCGGCTGGGCTGTTGCTGCGTCTCCAGTGTTTGGCTGACATGACAGAGGCAGTTTTTGAGCAGTGCCTGTCGAACCAGTGGATCATCGATCGACAAGGGCTTGGCGTTTCCGATCGAGGCGAGCACCTCGCTGCGCAGTTGCCCGTTCTCTATCGGGTAAAGCGAAGCAGTTTCCAGTTGGCAATATTGCGCAAGGAGACGCATCAGGGCTTGGCTGCTCTGCCTGGGGTCATGATCGCCGGCGCTGATGTTACGCAGGGTTTTGAGTGCATCGCGCATGGCCATCGGACGACTGATCAGGTCCTGTTCCAGCCGGTCGTGCGAAAGGCGCAGCAGGTAGTACTGATGGGTCAGATATTCCAGACGCTGGTCGAGATAGACCTGAACGGTTTCCGCCCGGCGCGTTCTGGCTACCCAGAGGCTGGAGAACTCGCCGACCAGCATGATCAGGATCAGGCCGCCAAGGAAAGGGAGTTTTGGAAAGCTCTCGTAATGCCCGGTATTGAGCCCCAGCCAGGCGAGTAGCAAAACACCGGCGCCGCCCATGCCGGCCAGCGGTCCATAGCGCAGAGCAAGCACTACCGGGGCGAACCAGGCCCAGGGGAAATTGGCGTCGATCCAAAGCGGGTCTTCAGGATTGAGCGCGATACCCAGCCCGACCGCGATGAGTGGCAGCAGCAGGATTTCACCAAGAATGGCCCAGGGGTTGGCAATGCTGGCTGTAAGCCGGCCCAGCGCCAGGCTCAGGGCGCTGGGTTTGCCGGTAGATGGATTGGGTCGGCTGCCAATCTGGATATTCCCTGGTGTCATGATGGTCCGGGTCAGTGCTTAGCGGGCGCCGGCCAGGCCGTCAGTGAGTAGGGAGCGGATCAGTTGCTGGGCTACGGCGGAGAGGGCTTCGCGGCTCCAGCCGCTCTTGCCGCCGGCACCGCTCCACAGGGTTTCACCGGAGGCGACATCAATGATCTGGAGGGCGATACCGGCAGCTGGTTCGCCGTCAACGCCGACCTTGTAGCGCCACTCGTCAACTGCCCCGCCCAGTGCATAGCGGGCACCCTGTTGACGCGCCCAGGCCAATGCCTCTTCCTGCTGTTTGCGTTCGCCGGCGTCGAATAGTGCTTCCTGTTGCAGGCTGCTCGGGTAGCGTTTGACCTTGGCGCTTGCCAGCGAACGCAGCAATGATTCGGCAATGGCTTCAGCCCGGCTGCCGGCGAGTGGCGTTTCCGTGTGGTTGGCAAAAGGCAGAACGACCCATTGAGCCTGGCGGTCGAGTTCTGGCGCCTTGCTGGCGTCAAGTGTGGAGCAGGCGCCAAGGAGCAGGATCACGCCAGCCAAAAGGAGGGCGCGTAGTCGAAGCAGGAGGGGCTGGGTATGGGTCATGGTGTTTTCCCTGTCAAGTATCAGAAAAGTCAGTAGCGAATGCGGTAGTTAAGTTGTAGTTCCCGGGTCAATCCGGCGGTGGATTGCAGGCCCGATTTTCCGAGCACCCAGCTCAGGCTGAGATGGTCGGCGCCGAATAGGCTGCCGGCAATGCCCAGACGGAGGTCGAACCCGGCCCCCAGGGTGCTGTGTCTGGTGGCGCTGATGCTGCCGAATGGTCGTGTGGCACGGGTGTATTGCTCCTCGTAACGGACATCGCTCGAGAGGCGGACACCATAGAAATTGAAACTGTCGGGCAGGAAATAGTCGGCGGCAAGATCAATATCGTCGGACGGCATGATTGCCCCAACGGCAGAGTCATTTTTCCGGATGTCATCTGGATTGGTTCTGTTGCCGAAGTGGTGGGTCGACCAGAAGGCGCTGATTTCCAGGTCTCTCGCTTCCTGGCGCAGCATGTGGCTAAAGATGATCCCGGTGCGGTTTCCCTTGCCGATGTCAGTGCCTGTTTGCAGGTCGTAGTTTTCCCGCCAGTGTTCAAGAATTATTTGATCCATGCGCGTTGGCCGGTAGCGCAGGCTGAGTGAAACTCGATCTTTTTTCCCGGCAACCCGCAGCATGATGCTTTCCTGGCTGGGCAAGTCGGTACCAACACCGATGCGCAGGGAGAGGCGGTTATCAATGCGTAGTTCGTGTTCGATCTGGAGCGGCGTATAGGTATCGAGACTGTGGCGATTTTCAGCCAAAAAGGTGGTTTCGCCGTCGGGGTGCCGCCAGTTGGCCTTGAGGCTGCTGAAATGCTCGTCGGGAGCGTTCCGGATCACCGTCGGGTCGGCGCCCTGGCGGTTGATGTTGCCCAACTGAAAATCGAGCGAAAGTCGCGGGTTGACCGCAACATGCCAGTGGGCACCGGCAAGCTGCTCGTCAAGACTGCCCAGTTGTCGCGTCACGTATTGGGCACCGGCATGGTCGCTGAATTCGAGAAGCGAATCGGATAGTTGCATGTGCAACGGGTCATCATCCGTTTGCCCGGTTTGGGTTTCGAACGCATCGGTCTGCACCCGGCGCAGATCGTCGACGGCACGGGCGGCATTGATCCGGTCGTAGCGCGGCAGACTTTCGCCGAAGGTGTCGAGGAGGTCTCCGCTCGCTGTCTTGTCGTCTTCGGCCAGGGCGACCGTGATTTCAGCCCACAACGGCCGGTTGGTGCGCTTGCCTTGGCTACGGGCGTACTGGTGCCAGAGGAAACCGCGCTCGGCGTTGTATTCCCCGGCATCCTGCAGCCAGCCAATGGCCATTTCGGCGGCTGGATTGGAATAGTTTTGACCGGCATCCCGGTCGAGGCGTAACAGTTCGCGCAGCGCATCGAGTGCGGTGTCGCCCTGGCGTTGGGTCATTAGCAGGCGGGTTCGGGCGATCTGCCGGGTCTTGTCGAGGCCGATTTCGGTCAGCAGGCGCTGGCGTGCCTCAAGCAAGGTCAGCCGCCCCTTGCCTTGCTGATTGATCTGGGCGCTCTCTTGCCATTCCTCGGAGAGCAAATGACGACGCAAGCGCCAGGCGCGGTCGCTCTGCTGATTCTGGTCGAGGGCATCGGCATAGTTCATCAGCCAGAGGAAATCGTTACGATGTCCGCCAATACGCGGTGACAGGTAGCGTTCGAGCGCCACCTGCGGCAGCGCGAGTGCCTGATAGGCCGAGGCCAGCGCATCGTGCATCGCGGCATCGGTTCGCCAAGCCTGTTCGTGGCTGGCGAGAAGGCGGCGCAGCGAGACGGCATCGTTGCTGTCGATGAATAGCCAGAGCAGTGCTTGTTGCATAGCTGCCGAATCCGGCGCCAGCATCAGGGCGGCTTCGAAATCGCGGCGTGCTTGTGGCAGATTGCCCATGTTTTGCTGGTAGGTGCCGGCGAGACGCAAAAAATCCGGGTTGCGGCGCAATGGCTCAAGCGCATGTTTTTGGGCTTGCGGTGAGTGGTCCAGTTGCTTGAGCAGAGCGCCCATTTCCGTCCATTGGTTGCGACTGGCGTAAAAGCTGAGGGCCTGAATCAGATGCCTTGGCTGGTCGAAGCGCGCCCAGGCTTGGGCTGCGACTCGTGCCGCCTCGCTCGGATGAGTCTCGGCAAGCAACTGGATCAGGGTGTCGAAATCACCTGCTCCGGCTTTGTCCGAGCCGATCAAAAGAATGAAGGAGCGAATCGCTTGTTCATCCTTTTGTTGCAGCTGGGCGAGTTGACCGCTCAGGCGCCAAAATTCAAGGTCGGCCTCGCTGTCCCTGCCGGCCCGATCCTGGGCAAGTTGCAGCCAGTGCAATCCCTCTTCTCCACGACCCTGCAGCACGAGCAGGACAGCGGCCTTGACGGCGCGTGGGGCGGTGATCTGCGATTCCGTCCGGAACAGGCGTTGCCAGGCCCGGATGGCAGTTTCCGGCTGGCCGGCACGGTCAGCGAGTTCAGCCATTAATTCAAGCGCCCCGGATTGGGGGGCTGAGCCCAGATGGCGGTCCAGGTAGCTGAGTGCCGAGTGCGGGTCGCCGTTCCGTTCGTAGGCAGCGACCAACTCCTTCAGTAAGCGCAGGTTATGTGGCTGCTTGCCAAGTTGGTATTGCAAGGCGACGATTAGTGCCTGGTCGTTGAAGAGGCCGGGGGCGAGGCGCAAGACTGCCTGCCAGGCTTCATCTTTCTGGGTTTGCTTTGCTACGGTCAACCAGCTTTCCAGGGCATTTTCCTGGTGTCCCGACCATTCGGAAACGCGCGCCAGACGTTCCCGCCAGACCATGTCCTCCGGCACCTGACGGACAGCGGCAGCAGCGATCTGCCACGCATCATCGAGCTTGCGATTTTCGAGAAAAACCTCGTAGCCAAGGGTGTATATCTTGTCATCAAAAGCAATGCCCGGCCCGGCTGGTCTGGTCTTTGAAGATACTTTCTGGAAACTTCCTTCACCCCAGGCGCGGGCAAGCTGTACTGCCTGCCATTGGCGCATCAGCGAAATTTTGAGTAGTCGGCGGACGTAATGATCGGCGATATCCGGGCGGCCACCGGCACGGGCCAGACGGGTCAGCAGGAGCAGACTTTCCTCGTCGTCGGCGAGATTTCCCAGTTCGCGCTCACCGAGTTCGAGGGCGGCGGCAAGCTGATTGCCGGATTGCAGGGCGCGCAGGGCGGCATGAAAAAACTGGCGAGCGAGGCGTGGGTCATCCGTGGTTTGGCGAGCCTGTATGTATAGTTCGGCGGAGGCCTGGTAACTGCCGAACGCCAAAGCCTCGTCGGCCGCCTTTTCGTAAAGCCGTGCAGCTTGTGCCGGGTTGCTGCTGCGTTTGGCGAGTTGCTTGTAAAGCTCAAGGCCCAGGCTCCGCTCACCCAGTTCGAATGCTTTGTTGGCCAGGGCCAGACTGGTCTCTTCCGGCCAGGATTGGCCACTGAGTTCGAGCAGGTGTGTGCGCAGTTCCTCTTTCAGCAACTGGCGCGGGAGCTCGTTTTGGGCCGGCAGACGGTTGTATTCGACTTCGGCAACCTGCCAGAGCAACCATAATGCATCGCGGCGCAAGGTCGCATCGGGAGAGCTCAGGGCGGCTTGCAAGGTGATGCGCGCCAGGTTGGTTTCGCCTTGATGCAGTTGTTGGCGGGCGAGTAGCAGGCGAAGTTGCGGATTGTTCGGGTCGCTACGCAGCAGGTTGCTCAGATAGGCGCTGGAAAGCTGGCTTTCCGGCGCCTCGGTGACGCGCCTGACCAGATCGCGTTGCGGGTAAATAAAGATCAGTCCAATGGTGACGATGCCACCGAGTAGCATGATCAGCCAGAAGGGCGCCAGAAAAGGGCGCTCAGTGGACTGTGCAGCTAATCTGGATCTTCGCAGCAGCATCTTTGAGACGGAATTGTTGAACCTTGACCCCGTTCAGGGTTTCGCTTCGGACCGGGGAAATCAGGTGATCGTTGGCCCTGGTCTGGCATCGCTCAAGCTGTGCCAAGCGGAAGATCAGCGGCAGATGGCCGCTGAGCGAGAAATTGAGTTTGCGGTTGGCGACTTCATGGTGCCAATCGTCCAGTCGGCCATTGGCGTCGTAGAGGTAGGGCTGGTTGGCACTGCCGGTGCCGGTTGTGAACCAGGCCGCAGCACCGGTTAGGTGAACATAGTTTCCTTCTGCGCCAGGGTTGAAGCCGGCGACGCCCTTGGCGTTGCTCAAATTCGGGGTGCCCAGACTATCCGGCAGGCGTAGCTCGCGCAGGTTGCCATGACCGCGTACGCGCCAGCCGCTTCCTTCACGGGCGAGGCTCATATCATGGAAATCCTGAACCTTGCGAATGTATTCCGACGCAAAGACCGGGTGCAGTGCTTGTGTTTCCGCCCAGGCGTGCACTTTGTGCAGTGCATTCAGGCCGGCTCGCTTGCTGGCCGAATAGGTGTGGTAATAGATATCGACTGCTTTGAGTCGGCGCGGCGTTTCGGTCATCTCGAAGCTCTCGATGACGCGCTCGTAGCCATAGAACGGGCCACGCCAGAGATTGGTGTAGATGTTCTCGTTGGTGATCGGGGCATAAACCTGCAGCAAACCGTTTTTTTGTATGCCGTGCGCCCCAACGGCGGTGAGCGAGGGATTGCTGCGTGTAATCGAGGTGTCTCCCCCATTCATGTTCAGCAGGCCCGCCCGGTCGGCGATGGCCAGCGCATCGCTGCCGGGCGCCGTATCGCCAGACCAGAGCAGAATTTTTACTGGCTTGTCCGGCGGCGCCAGGCGGCGCTGGATGTATTCGGTAGAACCGACAATCTCCCGCTTGAGGTCGAATTTGTAGCCCGGGATGTCGAGATGGTAGGACTCTTCCTTGGTGCCGGAAAAAACGCCGTGCTTGGCCTGAATGTTCCAGAGGAAGGGGTGGGTGTAGGTGTGGCTGGCAATTTCGACGTGCGGTAGAGCAAACATCTGTTTGGCGATGCCCTCAAGTTTGGCACTCAGCTTTGGGTAAAGGCCATTGGGGGATATTTCCGATTCGATGACGGATACCGTGGTCGGGACGCGGTAGCGCTCCAGAACTTCCTTGAGCAGCACCTCTGCCACCGGCGGGCTGCCGACAAATTCGGCCAGCGAGGGAAAGCCGTCGCCATCAATATGAGAGAAAAACAGGCGTCGGCCGTTTTCGGTCGTAATGTCGGGCGCCGGCAACGGCTCAAGACGCAGGGCGCTCTGCAGGAAGGCAAAGGGATCGATGATCCAGCGAGTCTGGTTGCCGCCGGGAATTTCCAAATAAACGAAGGGGTCGAGAATAAAGCCCCCCCAATGTGTTAGTGCCCCACCCACATATTTCTGGTTGCGCTGATCATGAAACTCCAGCAGAGGTTTGGCTCGATCATCGGCCAACCCCAGTGGCGTCAGTTGTGTGCGAGTGGGTTTGGGAGGGGTTTCGAAACCAAGCATGGGTAGCGCGTTCGTGATTTGCACCGTGCCCGCGGCAGCAGGAAGATTCGCCAGACCAAGGCTGCGTTCCATGTTGCGTTCAATAGGAAAACCGAAGTCGCCGATGACGGCGACTGGCAAGCCTTCGGCGATCCGGTTTTGGATCCAGCGAGGAAGGGCCTTTCCCGGCGCGTTGCCCAACTGGCCAGAGAACCATGTAACGACGCCCGCATAGCGATCATTCAAGTTTCCCTTGGGAAGTTCGAAGTTGACGTCGGCATAATCGACTGTGTAGCCCAGATGGTTTAAAGGCATCTGTAAAAAACGGTGGGCACTGGTGTAATTCACGGCGGGGTATTCCGCGCTGCTATAAATAACCAGAATGCGCCGTTGAACTACCTCGATCTGACCAATCCCCAGGCTGGCCAGATTGCTGTCGCTAACCCAGGGAATAAATCCCAGCGCCCGAATGCGCTCGGCGGTTTCGCGGGTGGTCTTGCGGTCGCCGGGCTGAACGTAGTCGATGGCCAGGATGGGAATGCCATTGCGTTCCTTGATTGTATTTAGCTGGCCGAGTAGCCATTCGCGGTCACTGGCTTTGATTTCTTCGTAGCGTTGGGCGCCGGCATTCCAGCCGCGAAAAAGGGACTCGGCGGCAACCATGTGCACTTTGCCCATAAGGCGCGGCACAATTTCGAAGCCACGATTCAGGATCAGGCGGATTCCCGGGAAGCGGCGATGTAAGGTTTCGATGACCCGAATCAGGCCCTGCTGCTGGGCGGATTCGTCAAAAGTTGTGGCCAGTCGGTAGGAATCGAGTGTGTCGAGAAAAAAGCCGCGATAGCCCTTTTTCCAAAGCGGTCCAACAACCTTGTCGGCGAAGAAATCTGGCCATTCGGCAGGGGTCTGGTCAAGTACTACCGACCCCCAGTCACCATTGCGCGCCATCTTCCAGTGGCTGGGGATGTCTTTATAGTATGAGCGGCTGGGTTGGACTTCAGCGACTGCGACATAGGCAAACAATTCGCTATCCGGCGTGCGATAGCGAACCGGGTCGTAACCGTGGTCGGGTTCGATGACCGCAATGTCAAAAGCTTTCAATTCGGCGAGCGGCGCTTTCTCTCCATAAAAAAGCGCAACGGCTGGATTGGCCAAGCTTGGCGGACTAAATAAAAATCCGAGACATAGGATAAACGAATAAAAATATACCATTTTTGGGGTATTGATTTAGAGGCGCGTATTAGACCCTCTATTTCATAGCCGTCAAAATGGTTTTTATGAGGCAATGTGAGATAACTCACAGCCTGGTAAGACTGGTTTGCTCCTGGTTTCGTACAAACAACCAGGGCAGCCTTTCAGGAGATCGCCAGCATCCGGTCGAGCGCCAGTTTTGCCAATTTGGCTTCGTGCTCCGGTACCTTGATTTGATTGACGATCTTGCCGTCGACCAGATTCTCCAGCGTCCAGGCCAGATGTTGCGGATCAATGCGCTGCATCGTCGAGCACATGCAGATCGTGGTTGCCATGAACTGGACAATCTTGTTCTGTGGCAAGACCTCCCGAGCCAGACGGTCGACCAGATTCAATTCGGTGCCGACCAGCCAGCGGGTGCCTTCCGGCGCTTCCTTGATGGTTTTGACGATGTGTTCGGTCGAACCGACGTAATCCGAAGCGGCGCAAACCTCAAAGTTGCATTCCGGATGGGAAATCACCAGGCCATCCGGATACTTGGCGCGGAAGGCGTCGATGTGCGATTTCTGGAACATCTGGTGCACCGAGCAATGACCCTTCCAGAGCAGGATGCGGGCTTTCCTGATTTGCGCCGGCGTCAGGCCGCCCAGTTCGAGGTCCGGGTCCCAGACGACCATTTCGTCCATCGGAATGCCCTGGTTATGTCCGGTCCAGCGTCCGAGGTGCTGGTCGGGGAAGAACAATACCTTCGGCCGGCGCTCGAACGCCCACTTGGCGATGGTGCCGGCATTCGACGAGGTGCACACGATGCCGCCGTGCTCGCCGCAGAAGGCTTTCAGATCTGCGGCCGAGTTGATGTAGGTGACCGGCGTGACTTCCTCTTCGGCGTTCAGGACTTCGTTCAGCTCGCGCCAGCAGCGTTCAACCTTTGCCAGATTGGCCATGTCGGCCATCGAGCAACCGGCGGCGAGGTCGGGCAGGATGGCAACCTGATGCGGAGCCGTCATGATGTCAGCCACCTCCGCCATGAAATGCACGCCGCAGAAGATGACGTATTCGGAATCGGTCTGCGAAGCCAGGCGCGAAAGCTTCAGCGAATCGCCGGTCAGGTCGGCGTGTTGATAAACATCTGCCCGCTGATAATGGTGGCAGAGGATGACGGCTTTTTTGCCGAGCTTGGCGCGGGCGACGCGAATACGTTCCTGGCAGGCTTCGTCGCTGAGCTGATTGAACGGATCGAAGGAGATGGTTGCTGTTTGCATGCTGTTCTCTAAAAATAGGCTTTTTTTGCGGTCGACCGCAGCATTATCCCTGATGCCAGGGTAGGCCGGCGTGGCGCCAGCCGCCGATGTTGTTGCGATGGCCGTTTGCATCCTTGTCGCCCTCGAAGCCTTCCAGGATGTTGTAACAACTCCCGTAGCCGGCCTCGGTGGCCAGGGCTGCGGCAGCAATGGAGCGGACTCCGCTGCGGCAGAGGAACATCACCAAGGCCTCCGGGTCGACCTGGC
>CAYWNX010000028.1:0-13878 GCA_964459735.1 uncultured Dechloromonas sp.
GCTAACTTTCTATGGGGGAACAGGTGATAGGCGGCGTTCGGGCTGGACAGAACAATCAGAAGCGGAAAGTCGCGCTCAAGGCCGGGCCGCTGAAACTGAAGTCTTGTAATAGCTTGTCGTTGTTCTGGTCGTAGTAGAGATGGCGATAGGTCAGTTGCATGTCACCCCAGCCCATGGCATAGCCAAGGCCGGTAACGCCCTGCCAGGTCAGTGCCGAGGAACCGGTGCCCACATCGAGGTAGTAGGGAACAAACCACTTTCCCTCGCCCAGATTCAAGCGGCCGCGCATGCCGACAATGCCGTCCAGCAGGTCATGCTTCTCCGAGTAGCTTCCGGATTGCGGAAAATGACCCTGCGGTCCACTCAACTGCCAATCCAGTGAAGACTTCACCCGGAAATAGCGAAAACCGGCCACGATATCCATGGTGGCGGCTGGCGTATTTACTACATTGTAGAAACCGCCAAGTTGCCAAATCATGCCGGTAAAACCGGTTTTAGTGCCGGTATCAAACGGATGCGATTTTCCAAGTGGACCAGAAATCGATTTGACTTCGCTTCTGTCACTAGATGCATCGAGATAGATGATGTCGGTTAAGACACCCCACGGACCTTTCCTCGCCTCGCCGCTGATCATCATGGCGAAATTGAGTGCCGACAGGTAATCGTTGGGGCCGACCTTGACCTCGGGACTTCCACCTGTTCCAGCGGGCATTTGATATTTCAGGTCACCGTTGATGGTGGGTCCCCACAGGTATGGTGTGACCGCAAACTGCCAAGCGTCCGACATCGATTCGGTGGCTTGGGCGCTCATTAACGGATTAGCCAACGTCACGGTGAGTACGGCCGCTTTTAGAAGCTTTAATTTGCTCATTGCTTAGATGCCTTTGTTTTCAATAATCCAATATTTAGTGCTTCGAGCCATCCTGCCGAAACAACGTCGACCGTGACGATGGCGTCAGACTTGTCCAAATATATTCAGTTTGTCATTCTGACATTTTGTTAAAATAACATCAACTCGCGTCGCAGTACGCTGGAAATTACTATTCGGATGCCAGGAGAAAACATGTCACAGCATGACCAGTCCAATGATTCTGTTTCTCGACGAGACTTCTTGCGCCTTGCGGGCACCGGCGTCGCGGCCCTTGGTCTCGGTGCCTTGGATGGTGCAAGCAACCCCGCAATGGCTGCGCACGGGGCGCAGTCGTTGAGTACGGGAATGAATGGTTCAGGGCCATTCAACATACTGTTCATTTTGACCGATCAGGAGCGCTTCTTTCGGCCTGGCGAATTGCCGGTCGGTTATCACTTGCCGGCCCATGAGCGCTTGATGAAGCAAGGCACGACGTTCTTGAATCACCGGATCAATTCCTGTGTTTGCACCCCCTCCCGATCCGTCATCTATACGGGGCAGCATATCCAACAAACGAAGATGTTCGACAATTCCAATTTCCCCTGGATCGACAGCATGTCAACGGAAATCCGGACGTTGGGCGACATGCTCCGAGAAGCCGGCTATTACAGTGCTTACAAGGGAAAATGGCACCTGACCAAGGAATTCGAGACGGTCAACAAACTGGGCGCCCCGACCAAGATATTTACCCAGGAGATGGAGGAGTACGGCTTTTCGGACTATGTCGGTGTCGGCGACATCATCGCCCATCATCAGGGTGGCTATCTCCATGATGGCGTAATCACCGCGATGGCCGGCAGTTGGCTGCGTGGCAAGGGACGCGAATTGTCATCGGAAGGAAAGCCGTGGTTCCTGGCCGTCAACCTGGTGAATCCGCACGACGTCATGTTCTACGATACTGATGCGCCGGGAACGTCGCTCCAGGCCTCGAAAGCCCTGACGCATGTCGTGCGAGAGCCCAAGGACCCCCTCTATGCAAAGCGATGGCCCTTTGATCTTCCGTCCAGTCATGCGCAGCCATTGGATGCACCCGGCCGGCCCGCCGCACACCGCGACTTCCTGCTATCGCATGATGCACTGGTCGGCGAAATACCGAACGAAGAGCCGCGCTGGCGTCGGCGGCATAATTACTATTTGAATTGTCTGCGTGATGTCGACCGGAATATCGCCACCATCCTGGCTGAACTGGACGCCTCGGGGCAGGCTGACCGCACGATCATCATCCTGACAGCCGATCATGGCGACATGGATGGCGCGCACCAATTGCACGCCAAGGGTGCCGTTTCCTACCGCGAACAAAACCATGTGCCGCTCATCGTGTCGCATCCCGCGCACGCCGGCGGCAAGCATTGCCATGCCATTACTTCGCATGTCGATCTGGCACCCACACTGATTGCAATGACAGGCGTGGATGCAGCCAAACAGGCAGCGATCGTCAAGGGGCTGCCCGGCAAGGACTTCTCGGGCGTACTGTCGGCCCCGGAACGGGCCGGGCTCAATGCCGTGCGCGATGGCGTTTTGTTCAACTACAACATGTTCGCTTATCTCGATGGCGACTACCTGAACAGGGCTGTCGCCCATCTCAAGGCAGGCGGGAAACCAAATCAGTTGAGAGAGGCTGGCATGGTCCCCGACATGCAAAAGCGTGGCGCGGTCAGGATGGTCTATGACGGCCGATATGTCTTTGCGCGATATTTCTCGCCCAAGCAGCACAATCGACCAACCAACCTGGAAGACATCTACCGGCTCAACGATCTGGAATTGTTCGACGTTAAAGCGGATCGCCAGGAAACAAGGAATCTCGCCATGAACACGCAATATCGCGACCTGGTGCTCGCCATGAACGACAAGCTGAATCGCCTGATTGACTCAGAGGTTGGCGAGGATCGGGGGCAGATGTTGCCGGGCGGCGTTGAAGCGGGCTGGGAAATTACGACGGAAAATATGGCCCCTTGATTCGGGATTCTAGCGGATGACCGGAGAGGTCGTGGAACCTTGATGGCATCCGTTGCCGAGAATGCTACCTGCCGCTCTGATTACTGAATTTCCTAGCGTTTGCGAGATTCGGCGCGACTAAACAGCGAATCGGCGGGCATCTGGAGAATTTCCAATGGCAAAGTGCAGTATCTTTCGGCTTCAGATTTGGTAACCCCAAGGGACATCAGGATGCCCGCCGCGAGATCCTGCGCGTAGTCGTCACTGACTTCCTCTGTCAGTATCGTATGAAAGCCGAGGAGGACCGGCCCAAGTATCAGGTCCAGGCCAAGACGGAGTTCCCTGATGGAAAAGAAGCCTGCCTCCATGCCCAGTTTCAGGTCTCTTGGCACGATCTCATTGACCAGTTTTCCATAGCGAAGGGCCGACTGCCCCCCACGATCCAGAAATTCGGCAAGCAACGGATAGTTTGTGACTAATTGGAAAACATAACGAATACCGAGCGAAACACGGGCTGCCATATTTGATTCGTTCAGCACCACCGGATTGACGACGCGCAAAATCTCGTCGCTTACCTCGGTTGCGACGGCGACAAACAAGTCGCTATCAGTCCGGAAATGGTTATAGAAGGTCCCACGCGAGACGCCTGCGGTCTTGATTACCTTGTCGATGATGGTCGCATCAAGCCCGTGCTCGGCAAAAACGAGCAGCGCGCATTCAACAAGGCACGCCCGCATTCTGGCTCGACGTTCCGCACCGACTCGGCTTCGATGATCGGCAAACACTTTTCCGCTTACCTGGAATGTTTCAGAACTCATGGCTTGTATTTTATATGAACAAGCCTTTGATCAAATTGAGGAAGCTCTATATAAATCGCCGAAATTCCTGACCAAGATGTGTCCTGATAGCGGCAGACGTTCATCTGGCGGCTTTCAAAAACAGTTGAGATTTCGCAACTGTTTTCACGAAAAACTTATGGCAGGAGACGATGGTGTCCGGCAAAAGACGCGCCGGTCTTTGTGCCCGGCCTTACAGGCCCGATAACGGCGGTCGTGGCGTAAAGCTGCAGACGGCACCGGTTTCGTCGAAACGAACCTGGCAGCCGGTTTCCATTTTTTGTTTCAGGCGCTGACGGGCGCGCTGAATGCGCGACTTGGCGCCGGAAAGCGACAGCCCAAGGTGCTCGGCAAGTTCCTGCTGCGAACGGCCCTCGATATCGCAGAAAGTGATCGCCAGCCGATCTTCCGCGGAAAGCTCGGCAAGTACCCGCGGTAAACACTGGCTAAGCTCATCAACCGGCAAAGCACTATCCGGCAGGGGAGCCGCAAGGTCATCCGGCAGCGGCAGGTGCTGGCGCGACAGGCGCAAGCGATCGGCCAGCGCATTGCGCGCTACCTGAAAGAGCCAGGCCCGCGGGTTATCGACGCCGCAGAACTGTTCTCCCTGACGCATGGCCTTGATGAACACCTCCTGCAGCAATTCCTCGGCGTCTTCGAGGTGGCCGAGCCGATGGCATAGATAGCCGCGCAATTCGGCTTCACAGGCCGCCCATGCCGTCATCAGGCACGGTACGTTCATCAGGCTTGAGCGCTGAAGAAGCGTTTCCGGAACCACAGCGAAACGCCGACCAGCGCGATCATCACCGGCACTTCGACCAGCGGGCCGATAACGGCAGCAAAGGCGGCGCCGGAATTGATGCCATAGACCGCCACCGCTACCGCTATGGCCAACTCGAAATTATTGCTGGCTGCGGTGAACGACAAAGTCGCGCATTTTTTGTAGCCTGCCCCGACCTTTTTGCTCATGTAAAAGGAAAACAGGAACATGAGCACGAAGTAGATCAGCAACGGAATGGCAATCCGCACCACGTCGAGCGGAATGGTGACGATCAGTTGGCCTTTCAGGCTGAACATGACGACGATGGTAAATAGCAGCGAAACCAGCGTGATCGGACCGATCTTCGGCACGAAATGCTCGTGGTACCACTCCTTTGAGACGTAGCGCAGCATGATGACCCGGGTCAGCACGCCGGCCAGGCAGGGAATGCCGAGATAGATGAAGACACTTTCGGCAATCTGGCCGATTGAAATATCCACCACCATGCCGGAAAGCCCGAACATTGGCGGCAGCACGGTGACGAAAAACCAGGCATAGAGGCTGAAGAAAAGCACCTGGAAGATCGAGTTGAAGGCAACCAGCCCGGCGGCGTATTCAGTCGAACCCCTGGCGATCTCGTTCCAGACGATGACCATGGCGATGCAGCGGGCCAGGCCGATCATGATCAGGCCGACCATGTACTCGGGTTTGTCCGGCAGGAAGATGATGGCGAGCGCAAACATCAGGAGCGGCCCGATGATCCAGTTCTGGAGCAGCGACAGGCCAAGCACTTTCCGATCGCTGAAGACATCCGGCAGTTCCTCGTAACGCACCTTGGCAAACGGCGGGTACATCATCAGGATCAGACCGATGGCGATCGGAATGTTGGTCGTCCCGACCTGGAAGCGGTTGATGAACGCTTCGGTGCCCGGCACAAAGTAGCCGAGGCCGATGCCCAGCCCCATCGCGGTGAAGATCCAGAGGGTCAGATGCCGGTCGAGGAAAGAGAGTTTTTTGCCGATGGTGCTCACATTGGGGTCTCAGTGTGAATTTTTCGGGCAGCGTCGATGATTGCTGCGGTCGACAGCGTTTCCAGGGGTAATTTCAGGAAGGCCGTGATGCGTTTTTCCAGCTCGGCATAGGCGGTTTCAACCGCCGCCCGCCGTGCCGCCAGTGGCTCGACATGGGCCGGATCGGCGATTCCCCAGTGGGCGGTGGCCGGATGGCCGGGCCAGATCGGGCAGGCTTCCCCGGCCGCACTGGCGCAAACGGTAAAGATGAAGTCGAGGGCTGGCGCCCCCGGCGCAGCAAACTCGTCCCACGACTTGCTGCGCGCCTCCGGCAGCGGCACCCCATGCGCCGCCAGCGTTTCCAGTGCCACCGGATTGACCGTGCCGCTCGGCTGGCTGCCGGCCGAAAAGGCACGAACCCGGCCGTTTCCCAAATGATTGAACAAGGCTTCGCCAAGAATCGAGCGGGCTGAATTGCCGGTGCACAGCACCAGAACATTGAAGGTTTTCATCGGCAGGTTTCCGGATTGCAGGCTTCGACCGTCTCGCCGCAAGGCGTACCGCCGCAGCAATCCTCGGTCAAATAGCGCAACAGCTCATTCATCGCGGCGTAGTTGGTCGAGTAATAGATGAATCGTCCCTGCTGCCGCGCCGAAGCCAGGCCGGCGGCAACCAGTTCTTTCAGGTGAAAGCTCAAGCGGCCATTGGCCTCGACGCCCAGCGCCTCGGCGATCCGGCCCACGGCCAGTCCTTCCACCCCAGCCCGCACCAGCAGACGAAAAATTTGCAGACGGGTTTCATGCGCCAGTGCCCCCAGCGCGCTTACGGCAGTTATCGTTTTCACATTTCAATATTATTTGAAATATTCTCGCCGACGCAACCATTTCGAGATCGATCTTTCAAACTCCATTAGCCAGCAGAAATGACAGAGGTAAGATGGCTCATTCCCCAGACCGATCATGAAAAACATGTCTCAGCCACTTTTTTCCAGAACGCCAGCGCTTGCCGGTAGCGATGTCGCCGGGAGCCGCGCCCGCATCCTGGCGCATTTTCACCAGACCTTCGACCGCTACGAGCAGTTGTTCGACATCCTGGCCTGCGACGAGGCGTACTACAAAAAACCCATCGCCCTGCGCCACCCGCTGATTTTCTATTTCGGCCACACGGCGACCTTCTTCATCAACAAGCTGCTGCTGGTGGGTCTGGTGAGCGAGCGGATCAATCCCCGTTTCGAGTCGATGTTCGCCATCGGCGTGGACGAAATGAGCTGGGACGACCTCAATGAAGCAAATTACGACTGGCCGACCGTCGCCGAAGTCAAAGCCTATCGCGACCGGGTACGTGCCACGGTCGACCGGATAATCCGGACAAAAACACTGACCCTGCCGATTGACTGGAACAACCCGTGGTGGGCGATCCTGATGGGTATCGAACACGAACGCATTCACCTCGAAACCTCCTCCGTCCTGATCCGCCAGCACCGGCTCGACTATGTCAATCCGCACCCCACCTGGGCGCCCTGCCGAATCAGCGGCGCAGCACCGGAAAACCGGCTGGTCGACATCCCGGCCGGCGAAGTCAGCTTGGGCAAGCCGCTTGCCGATACCCACTACGGCTGGGACAACGAATACGGCCAGCATCATTCAGCCGTTCCCGCCTTTCAGGCCAGCCGCCATCTGGTTTCAAATGGTGAATTCTTGAACTTCGTCGAAGCTGGCGGTTATGAAGACGACGGTTTGTGGCAAGCCGAAGGCCTCGCCTGGAAAACATTTACCCAGGCCAGACACCCGACTTTCTGGCTGGCTGACGGCAAAAACTGGCGGCTGCGGCTGCTGACCGAAGTCGTTGAAATGCCCTGGGACTGGCCAGTGGAAACCAACTATCACGAAGCCAGAGCCTTTTGCGCCTGGAAGGCACGCACCAGCGGCCAAGCTGTTCGGCTACCGAGCGAAGACGAGTGGTATCGCCTGCTCGCCTTTTGCGGCCTCGACGAAATTGCCGACGACGCGCCCGCTGTCGCCAACATTCACCTCGACCACTGGGCCTCGTCCTGTCCGGTTACCACCTTCCCGCACGGCCCGCTGTTCGATGTCGTCGGCAACGTCTGGCAATGGACCGAAACGCCGATCTACCCCTTCGACGGCTTTGCGGTGCACCCGATTTACGACGACTTCACGACACCGACTTTCGACGAACGCCACAACCTGTTCAAGGGCGGCTCGTGGATTTCCTGCGGCAACGAGGCCCGGCATTCGGCGCGCTACGCCTTCCGCCGCCACTTTTTCCAGCACGCCGGCTTCCGCTACGTGGTGGGTCAGCCGTTGACGGCGCCTCCCGCCTCGCATTACGAAACCGACCGCCTGCTCTCCGAATATGCCGAATTCCATTACGGCGACGAATACTTTGGCGTCCCCAACTTCCCGCGCGCTCTGGCCGAACTGGCAATTGCGGCGCTGGCCGGGCGCCCTGCCCGCACGGCGCTCGATCTCGGTTGCGCCACCGGCCGTGCCACGTTTGAACTGGCCCGCCACTTCGACAGGGTTACCGGTCTCGACTTCTCGGCCCGCTTCATCGGCCTCGGCAGCCAGCTCGCCGAACAGGGAACGCTGCGCTACACGCTGACCGACGAGGGCGAACTGGTTTCCTATCGCGAGCGGCACTTGGCCGACCTCGGGCTGGATACCGTCCGCCACAAGGTCGATTTCATCCAGGGCGACGCCTGCAACCTGAAGCCGATCCATACCGGCTACGACCTGATCCTCGCCGCCAACCTGATCGACCGCCTGCACAGCCCGCGCCAGCTGCTCGAAAACATCCACACCCGCCTCAAGCCCGGCGGCCTGCTGATCATCACCTCGCCCTACACCTGGCTGGAAGAACACACGGCCCGTGAGGAATGGATCGGCGGCTTCAAGAAAGACGGCGAGAATTTCACGACGCTGGACGGGCTCAAGGAAATTCTCGGCAAACACTTCCGCCTGATCGGGGAACCACGTTCGGTGCCCTTCGTCATCCGCGAAACCCGGCGCAAGTTCCAGCACAGTCTGTCGGAAGCGACGATCTGGGAGCGGCTGGACGGTCAGTGAGGGTTTATCGGCAAGCGGTCCCGAGCGTCAAGTTACAAGCCAGTGTTCAAATTCGGCGACCGGCAGGGGACGGGCAAAGAAGAAGCCCTGCAGCAGTTCACAGCCGATATCGCTGAGGAAGCGGCGTTGCGCTTCGGTTTCCACGCCTTCGGCAACCACCGTCAGGCCGAGCCGGCGAGCCAGGGTAACGACGGCCTCGGCGACAGCCGCATCGCTTGCCGATGCCGGCAAATGCTGAACGAAGCTGCGGTCGAGCTTCAGGACATTCAGGGGCAAGGTGCGCAGCATGGCCAGTGACGAATGGCCGGTACCAAAATCATCCATGGCAACCTGAATCCCCCGCTCGCGCAGGCGCTGCAATACCTGCACGGCGCCCTCCGGGTGCGCCATGGCGGCAGATTCGGTAATTTCGAGTTCGATCCACTCGCTCGCGGCACCGGCGGCACTCAGGATGCGCTCTACGCGGTCGGCCAGGTCGGCGGCGTAGAACTGCCGGGGCGACAGGTTGACCGCCATCCGCGGCACCACAATGCCGCGCCGGCGCCAGGCGACCATCTGCTGCGCGGCCTCGCCGAGTGCCCATTCGCCCAGCTCGGTGATGATGCCGGCCTCTTCGGCCAGCGGGATGAATTCGATCGGCGAAACCAGCCCGCGTTCCGGATGGCGCCAGCGCATCAGCGCCTCGACGCCGGCCAGGCTGCCATCGGTAGAGCTGATCTGCGGCTGGTAAAAGAGTTCGAGCTGCCGGCGCGCCACGGCGCGGCGCAAATCGCTCTCCAGCGCCAGACGCTGGCTGGCCCGGCGGTTCATCGCCTCGTCGTAGAAGCGGAAAGTATTGCGCCCGGCTGCCTTGGCGGCATACATCGCCGCGTCGGCATTGCACAGCAGGCTGGCGATGTCGTTGCCATCGTCGGGATAGAGGGACAGCCCGAGGCTGGCGGCAACGTCGATCTCACGTCCTCCGGCCTGGACCGGCGGGGCCAGCGCCGCGAGTATCCGGCCGGCGATGCCGGCGGCGGCCCCGGCGTTGCCGATGCCTTCAAGGAGCATGACGAACTCGTCGCCGGCCAGCCGGGCCAGCGTATCGGCGCCGCGGCAGACGGCACCCAGACGCCTGGCGACCTCGATCAGCACGGCATCGCCGGCGGCATGGCCGAGGCTGTCGTTGACCAGCTTGAAGCGGTCGAGGTCGATGAAGCAGAGGGCAAAACCATCGCTGCGGTCAGCCCGGGCCAGAGCCTGGCGCAGGCGGTCGTCGAACAGGCTGCGGTTGGGCAGGTTGGTCAGCGAATCGTGATTGGCCAGGAAAGCGAGCTGGCCTTCGGCCTCTTTTCTGGCGGTGACGTCGTTGAGGACGCCGACGTAGTGCGAAATGCTGTCCGCATCGCCGCGCACCGGCGACAGGAACAGTTCGATCCACTGCTGCGAACCGTCGCCGCGCTGGCGCGACAGGGTCGTGTAGCCGTCGCGGCCTTCGGCAATGGCCGTGCGGATCACGGCAAAGCCGTCGTCGTCGCCGGTGCACATGCAGGGCTGGCCCAGCACCGTCTCGCGCGGCGTCCCGAGAATACGGGAGAAGGCGGCGTTGATGTAGATCAGCCGGCACTCTTCGCGGCCGGCAGCGGCGATGAAGATGCCGTTGACGCTCGATTCGATGGCCCGGTCGCGCAGGGCGATGGCACGCTTGTCGGCATGAATGTAGGTGTCGAGGGTCAACCCGAGGTCGAGCATGACGACCTTGAGCAAGGCGTCAAAAGCTGGAACGAAGGCGGCAAAATCCTCGCCGGTCGCGTCCCAAGTGGCTCCGAGCATGTTGGAAAGATACTTGCGGAAAGCGCCGACATACCACTTCGGGGTCAGGCCGATCCGGGCGTGGGTCATGCCGACCCGTAGCCGGCCGTCGACGTAGGCATCGTCGTAATCGCCCTCGGTCAGGCTGGCAAAATAGCGGCCGTGGGCGGTTTTCAGGCGGGCGACGGTGGCATCGTCGGGAAGCAGGGCAGCCAGTTCCGGCAACTGCCGCAGGTACTCGTAAAAGCCGTCGGCAAACCCGTGCTGGGCTGCCGCCAGCTTGCCGCGGATAGTGCGCAGCTGTTCGGCATCGGCTTCGGTCAGTTCGAGAAAGGCTTTGCGTGCTTCGATCTCGGCGGCGTCGATGCCCATTTCGGCGGCAATGTCGTCCACCGCACCCGGCATCGGCGCCGGCGTTTCCGGTCGGCAACTCATGGCGCGACCGTCCGCCCCGGGCCTTGGGCCAGGATGCGCTCCATACCGGCCATCACCGTCAGGTTGGCCTCTTCCATCCGGGTCAGGGCATCGAGGGCGCCGGCGAAGTCGCCGTTGCGGTAGCGCTCGACGGCCTGCCGGGCCTGGTCGTGCACCGCCTTGTGCGGTGCTTCCATTTCGCGGTAGCCGGGCAGGCGCGAAAACTCAGCCCGGCCTTCGCCCTCGTAATACCAGCGGCCAAGGCGGCATTGTGTTTCGTCCGGCAAATCGCCCGGCTTGAGATCGGAAAGGCCGAGCAGCACCTTGTAGACTTCAAGTTTCAGCGTCAGCTCTTCGATGTTGGCCAGTTCGGCGTTGGCCAGCCGCGACGACGAGGCAATGCTGTCCTGCATGTGCTGAGAGAGGCCGAGCAGGCGCTGCATGCTGTGCATGGCGGCCTCGCTTTCGGCGCTCTGGCTGGCGGCACTGCCCGCCCCTATATCCATGATTGCCTTGGCCTGCCCGGTTCCCTGCTGGATGCCGGTGACCAGGCCGCCGATTTCGGTCGTCGCCTTGGCAGTCCGCTCAGCCAGTTTGCGAACCTCGTCGGCAACCACGGCAAAACCGCGTCCCGCTTCACCGGCCCGCGCCGCCTCGATGGCAGCATTCAGCGCCAACAGGTTGGTCTGTTCGGCGATCTCCTTGATCAGCTGGACGATGCCACCGATCTCGCCGGCCCGCCGCGACAGGTCTTCGACGCTCTCGCCGGCTGAACTAATGCGCTCGAACATGGCGTGCAGGTTGGTGGCGATATTCTCGAAGGCCGAGCGGTTGGCATCGGACTCGGTAGCCGCGGTCAGCGCCTTGTTCGAATCCTCGTTCAACTGGCTGGAAAGCCCGAAAAAGGAAAGGCGGATGCTGGTCAGGGATTCACCAAAACGGGGAATGTTGCCAAGTACACCATCTAGCAGCGCCTGGCGTTTCAGGAGTTCCTGTTGCTGCCCCTCCGACTGGACAAGGCGGAACTGGGTCGCAGCTAGTTCTTCCTGGAGTGCCGCCGAGCGCGCCAGCAAAGCAGCATTCTCAGCCAAGGCTGTTGCCAGATCCCGTTTAGTCGTGCTTCCGAACATGGGGCTGTCCCTCTCTCTGCAATGGTTAATAGCTGAGTAATTTACTATGGTATTTAAACTGCACCCATGACTAAAATCAAATTAGCTGGCGTCGCTTGAGAGCTCGTTGGTGCAAAAAAGAAAACCGGCCCGGGGCCGGCTTTCAGTCCTCAGTGACGTTGTTCAAGGGCACCGGGATTGCACCCCGGGCGCTCTTGCCGCCGGCCTTGATCTTGGTGGCGAGTGCGCCCGACGCGGGCTACCGACGACATAGAAAGCGCTTCGGGCATCCAGCCAGTGGCCTTCCGGCCGCGCCCAGTCAGCCTAAATACCTTGACAGCACCTGCCTGAGCGGATTTTCAGCAGCGGTGATTGTCGAGTTTGGTTCAAGCTCATTGCCAGGCATATTCACAGTCTTTGGTCATGATCATCTGGCAGGATAACTACTCGGCTTGCCAATCGTGGTCTATCCTTAAAACAAGCTGCTTATGCCATTCGACCCATGTCATGTGCATTAAAAATACCGACAAGCCTATAGGAGATGAAGCCGATGAAATGGCGCCACTGGTATACATTGAAGAGCTACCTCAAGTCTTCTCTCTGGATCCTTCCCGTCGCCGCCGTTTTAATTGAACAGATGGCAACGCAAGGGAGACGCAAATGAAATTTCGCTCGTCTGAACCTGCAAACGGCTGGGAGGTTCTCCAGAACCCGCCCGAATTCTCGCTCGTCCTGGGTGGACCGCTCTACCAGCTTCTGCGCAAGGCACACCTTTCCGATGACGCCCTGACGATGGTCCGTCAACGCATCACCGTAATTTCCTTGCTTGCCTGGCTGCCACTTCTGCTGCTCTCCGCTCTGGAAGGGCAGCTTTATGGCGGCAGCGTCGCTGTGCCATTTCTGCTCGATATCGAGGTACATGTTCGCTTTCTGGTGGCTCTGCCTCTTTTAATCCTCGCCGAGCTGGTAGTCCATCGCCGCATGCGCCCTCTGCTCCAGCAATTCCTTGAACGAAACCTGATTCCGGAAAACGCCATGGGGCAATTCAAGGCAGCCGTCACGTCGGCATTTCGGCTGCGTAACTCGGTGCTTGCCGAAGTCCTGCTGATCGTACTGGTCTACGGGCTGGGGATACTGGTCATCTGGCGTCAGTTCGTTGCCCTCGACACGGCGACCTGGTACGCCATACCGTCGGCCGATGGTTCAAAGTTGTCCTTGGCCGGCACCTGGTATGGCTATGTCAGCCTTCCCATTTTTCAGTTCCTGTTGTGTCGCTGGTATTTCAGGCTGTTCATCTGGGGACGCTTCCTGTGGCGTGTTTCACGCATTGAACTGAGCCTGATTCCGACGCATCCGGACAGTCTCGGCGGCCTGAGTTTTATTTCCGGCCAGATCTATGCCTTTACGGTCCTTGCGGTAGCGCATGGCGCCTTGCTGGCAGGCACCCTGGCCAACCGCATTTTCTTCATGGGCATCGGACTGACCCAGTTCAAGATCGAGATTGCCATCGTGGTCATCTTTACGATGTGCATAATTCTCGGCCCGCTGCTCTTTTTTGCACCGCAACTCGCGCAGGCCAGACGCAAGGGATCTCGGGAATATGGCGTACTGGCCGAGCGTTATGTGCGTGCGTTCGATACCAAATGGTTACGGGGCGGCGCACCAGCCGATGAAGCGCTGCTCGGGAGCGGCGACCTTCAGTCCCTCGCCGATCTCGGCAATAGTTTCGCCGTCGTGCGAGGCATGCATATCGTTCCCATCAAGAAAGAGGATGTCGTTCGGCTCGCCGGGGCGACGCTTGCCCCCATCGTGCCGTTGACACTGACCATAATGTCTCTTGAGGATCTGATGAAAACGCTGTTCGGGGTCTTGTTCTAATGTCCAACAACATAATCAGTTAGGAGATCTGCATCATGCTGAAACTGTTTCAATCCATCTTTGGCGGCAATGAAGCACACGGACGCTATCCCGAATCACTCATCGAGATGGCGATCGAACGCGTGGTGGATGGCACCTATCCCCGTCTG
>CAYWNX010000029.1:0-13652 GCA_964459735.1 uncultured Dechloromonas sp.
GGAACGTGTCTTCCGCACCGTGCAGATGTCGTGGCACCCGGAAAACTGGGGCGAAGATTCGCCGTGGCTGAGGATGTTCCGCAACGCTCGCCGCTGGGTGGGCTGATCGGCCGGACCCCGTTTGCATAACCCGGCGGGAACTTCCGGGTTGCATTGCCGTCCTCTTGACAGGGGTCCATCATGATGCGGTGCCTGGTACCGTGCCATGATGGCCGACAGGTACCACCGCTGCGGCCTGCAGGGGATATCGGCAGCCTGTGATGAAAGGGGGCAGTCTGCTATGGACGGCATATTCATCAGCTATCGACGCGACGATTCGGCGGGCTATGCCGGACGCCTGTATGACCGTCTGGCCGCCCACTTCGGGGCCGAGCGGGTGTTCATGGATGTCGAGGGGATCGAGCCCGGTCTCGATTTCGTGGTCGCCATCGAGGAGGCGGTTGGTTCTTGCCGCGTGCTGATTGCCGTCATCGGCGACGAATGGACGACCGCCGCAGATGCTGCCGGCCGGCGCCGGTTGGACGACCCCAATGACTTCATCCGCCTGGAAACCGGCGCCGCCCTGCAGCGCGGGATCCGCGTCGTGCCGGTGCTGGTGGGTGGCGCGGTCATGCCGCAAATCGCCGATCTGCCCGACGATCTGAAAGCGCTCACCCGGCGCCAGGCCATTGAAATCAACCACAAGCAATGGGAAGCCTCCACCGGTGAGTTGATTCGCACACTGGAACGGATCCTCAAGCTTCCGCCCGTCGATACAGTGGCCCAGACCCCGCCAGCGACCGACAGCAACGTGACAGCTGAGAGCGGATCGTCCAGTGGCAAGGCTGGCAGAGGGGATGCAAAACATGGCGGCTCGAGACCCTGGGTTTTGCCAGCCGCCCTTGCTGCGGTCGCGATTGTCGCTGCGGGGCTGTGGATGAGCCTGGGTGATCGAAAAACAGGTGCCGACAGCGAAAAGCCTCCGGTCAGCACAGCCGTCGAGGCGCCTATGGTCGCCGGTCCATCCGCCCCAAAAGCTGCAAGCCAGGCTGCGGTCCTGCCCCCGCCGGCTACAGTGACTGTGCCCAAACCTGAAGTGCCACAACCAGTCGAGCCAACGCCCAAGCTGACACCCAAGCCAATGCCGGCCGAGCCAGCGCCAGTGCTCGCACCGGTTATTCACGAATTCAAGGCCGAGGTGACCGCCTCGCGCGCCCGCTTGTGTTACCGGGTCAGCCATGCCGAAAGCCTGACCCTTTCGCCGCGCCCTGGTGAACTGAGCAATTCCGCCGATGACTGCATCGATGTCAAAATCGACACAGCGACGACCTTTACGCTCACTGCCCGCAATGGCCAAAACAGCACACGAAAGAAGTTGGCGGTCGCTCCCCGGCCGGTGGTGGCGAGCAGCCCGCCTGAGGCACCGACCAGGGCCGGCGGAGCAGCGCCAGCGCCCGGCCCTGTTTCCGTTCCGGCTCCCGTTCCGGCCGCCGCTGCCCCTTCAACCCTGCCGGTGAAAGGAGAGCGCTGGGTCTACCGCTCTTCGGGCAAGTGGCCAACCAGTCCGAAACGGCGTTTTGAGATCGTGGCGCAGGCGGTAGCGGACGGCCTAGTCACCGACGAGCTGCGGCTGATCGAGCCGGAGAGCGCTACCGAAGTGCGTCGGGCTCGCGGCAACAATCCCGATTTCATCGCCTGGAATGCGATTGGAGCGGAGTTCAGTCCTTACTTTGGCGCCTATGTTGCGCTTGCGCAGCAGGGCACGCTCAGCGGCTTTCCAACACCCGATTTCGACCCGCAATGGACGCAATGGTATTCCAAGGCCGCGGTCGTCGGCCAGGAGTCCGTGAGTGTCCCCGCCGGCACGTTCAACGCCTTCAAGGTGGAGGTCTGGAGCAGTCGCCGTCAGACCGGCTCGCAAACCCAGGCGCAGATTGAACCGGTCCGGGTTCATTACCTCATCTGGTACGCGCCGCAGATCAAACGCTATGTGCGGATGCAACGCATCGTCAAGACTGCGGACAGCAGCGAAAGCGAAAAGGATGTGTTTGAACTGGTGGCTCACCGGTTGCAATAGGGTGGCTCAATGCAGGAACTCGAATCTGAGCTTCCCCTTGCGAGTTGCTGCGGTCAACGGTCGAAAATACTGAAAAATCGGCCGTTCCAGCTTGACGCTGCTGGTTCAGCAGTTGCCCATCCCCAAATCCCGTTAGTGGCTTTCAGCAAATTCCCGTATTCGCGCTGGCTTGAAATGCGGAGAAACTTAACTCTCCAGGAATAAAGGAGAGCTTATGTTTAATATTCGCTCACTCGGCTTTCTCATTGTCGACGCCTTGTCGATTGTTCTCGTTCTCTTGCTGATCGAGAATGCCTTGGCGTGATTTCTGGCGTGCCAGCTGAAACAGCACTCTCGCCAATCGGTCTAATTAGCTAGCCAGAGCGCCCCGGATATTGTCGAGTTGCCTGACCAGTTGGTGCGAGGCTTCGTTCAGCTCCGGCAGCAGTAGGTCGGCGCAATCGCCCAGCCCGTTGTTGCTGAGTTCGACAATTTCATTGGCCAGTGCATGGAAGCGGTCATGTTCAATGATGAGTTGCCGATAGTCGGCCGATTCCTTGTCGATACCCTGGGCCGCATCCAAGGTACTCGCAAGCGTGCAGCCACGGTGTTCCGAGAGTGGCATGTCGGCGTAGTTGCCGCCGGCGAAAGCGTTGAGAAACTGACGTCGCCATTGGGTGTGCAATCGGATGGCGCTGTCGATATCGATACGCTGCATGTGCTGTGACTCCGGGTGTTGGATGGCTGGCGGCTATGGTGCCGCTTCTTGCCGAAGTCTGAATTATGCCGCAGGTCCGTTTCACTGCAAGTGCCGCGGCCAAATTCAGTTGCCGCGAATCAGCGCGGCCCTCATTTGCCTCGGTCGAGTTGCCTGTCCCGATTGCCGAGCAGACGCTGAAAGCGTTCGCCGATCAAGGCGTAGCGCCGCAGCTTTGGCGTATCGAGCCGAAGGCGGGCCTGGCCGACGCTCTCCACGATCAGCAAGCCGTTGCCTTGCACCTGATAGCGCTGGCTGCTGGTCAGGAAAATATCCTCAGCCTGGCCAGCCATGGTGATCCAGAGGGTGCCGTCGGTGCAGGTTATGTGCAGGCCATTGGCTGAACGCAGGCTGAGTGGATGGTTCTCCTTGAGGGAGAATTCTGCCGACTTCAGTTCGATTTCCATGATGCCCTCGCGCTTTTTGTTGGAGATAGTCTAGGGCGGCGCTGGTGGATGATACAGTTGCAAAACAATTGAATTGTAATCAGTACAATTGTCTGAAATATCAACTGTGCTGGTACAAAAATTTGCCAACTGTGTTGCTGAGCAAAAATGACTGAATTACTACGCTACGAAAAGCTGGCGACTGAGCTTGAGGGCATGATTGCCGGTGGTGTGCTGCGCCATGGTGAGCGTTTGCCCTCGGTGCGCCGTTTGTCCCTGGAGCGCCGCTTGTCGGTGACGACGGTTGTCCAGGCCTTGCGCCAACTGGAGGATCGCGGTCTGGTCGAGGCGCGGCCGCAATCCGGTTATTTCGTGCGACGGGCGCTGCCGGCCCGGGCCGAGCCGGCTTTGCGCTCGACGCCGGAAGCCGCGGTGCCGGTCGATGTGACGCAGCGTCTGGTGCGGATTCTCCAATCTGGCTGCAAGCCGCTGGTCGCGCCTTTGGCGGCGGCGCTGCCGGAACCGTCCCTGCTGCCGGTGGCGGCGCTGCAACGCCTTTACGCCGGGGTGGCGCGGCGCCATCCGAAATTGCTGGCCGGCGGTAGCCACAGCAATATGGACGAGCCGGCGCTGGTTCGCCAGTTGGTGCGTCGTTCGCTGGCCTGGGGCGGGCCGCTGGCGGGTGATGAGATCGTCATCACCAATTCCTGCACTGAAGCCTTGTGTCTCTGTTTGCGCGCCGTGACCAAGCCGGGCGATACGGTGGCGGTCGAGTCGCCGGCCTATTATCTGATGCTGCAGTTGCTGGAAACCCTGGGCTTGAAAGCCCTGGAAATCCCGACTGACCCACGGACCGGCCTTTCGGTGGAGGCGTTGGAACTGGCGACGCGCAACGGGGGCGTGGCGGCTTGCCTGCTGGTGCCGAATGCCAGCAACCCGTTGGGCAGCGTGATGCCGGACGAGAAAAAACGGCTTTTGGCGACGTTGACCGCAGCCCGCGGCGTCGCAGTGATCGAGGACGATATTTACGGCGACCTGCATTTCGGCACCCAGCGCCCGTGGCCGATCAAGGCTTTCGATACGACGGGGAACGTGATGCTTTGCTCGTCGTTCTCGAAAAGCCTGACCCCGGCGCTGCGCATCGGCTTTGTCGCAGCCGGGCGTTACCGCGCCGCCATTGCCTTGCAGAAAACGATCACCAGCGGCGCCACCAACCCGATTACCCAGAACGTACTGGCCGAATATCTCGAATCGAGCGCCTATGAACGGCATCTGCGCAGCCTACGCCGCAGTTACGAACGTCAGGTCGACAGCATGCAGGCGGCGGTGAGCCGCTATTTTCCGGCGGCAACGCGCCTTTCCCAGCCGCAGGGCGGTTTCGTGCTGTGGGTTGAATTGCCTGAAGAACTCGATACGACGCTGCTTTACGAGGCAGCCATTGGCGAAAATCTGGCTTATGTCCCGGGTGAATTGTTTTCGGCGAGCGGCATGTATCGCAACTGTCTGCGCCTTAACTGCGGCAACCCGCATACGCCGGAAATCGAGGATGCGGTACGTCGCCTGGGCAGGATCATCTCCCAAGCCTGACAGCATCAAATTTGGGCCGGGCAAACTACGGTATCATTCACCCTTTTTGGGGCAAGCCGTGTCTTGCCTTTTTGAACGTATTTGAAGGATTTCTCTCCTCATGTTCGACGCAGTCCGCAACAACAAACGAATCGTCCAGATTTTTCTCGCGCTGATTACCCTGCCGTTTGCCTTTTTCGGTCTCGACTCCTATGTTCGCAGCGGCGGCGGGGGGGATGAACTGGCGAAGATTGGCGACGTCAAGATCACCCAGCAACAGTTCCAGCAGGCAATGCGCGATCAGCAGGAACGCCTGCGCGCCCAGATGAAAGGCGAACTTGATCCCAAACTGCTGGATAACCCGGAAGCCCGCAAGGCAGTTCTCGATGATCTGGTCGACCAGCGTTTGCTGATGCTCGAAGCCAGCAAGAAGAAAATGTTTGTCAGCGACGAAACGATTCGCCGGACGATTGGCAGCATCGATGCCTTCAAGGTCGACGGCAAATTCTCTGCCGAACGCTACGAAGCGGCATTGCGTGGCCAGGGCATGACGCCAGCCAGCTTTGAGGCGCAATTGCGCCAGGATCTGACCCTGCAGCAACTGGCCGGTGCCATCGGGCAATCCGGTGTGATGTCGCGTACCGTTGTCGATCGCGTGCTGGACATTCAGACCGAGAAGCGCGAGGTCATGGAATATCGCCTTGCTCTCGACAGCTACCTCGACAAGGTCAAGCTGGCCGACGATGCCGCGAAGAAGTTCTACGACGAAAACGCCAAGCAGTTTGAGCTGCCGGAACAGGCCAAAGCTGAATACGTCGTGCTCTCGTTGGAAAGCATCAGTGCCCAGTTGGCGGTGACCGAGGCAGAGATCAAGGCCTGGTACGACGGTCACAAGGACAAATTCCAGCAGCCGGAAGAGCGCCGGGCCAGCCATATCCTGATTGCCTCGGAAAAGTTGGGCAAGGAGAAAGCCAAAGCCAAGGCTGAGGAAATCTTCAAGGAAGTTCAGAAGAACCCGGCGAGCTTTGCCAATCTGGCCAAAAAGAATTCCGATGATCCCGGTTCGGCTGAAAAGGGTGGCGATCTGGGTTACTTCGGTCGCGGCATGATGGTCAAACCTTTCGAAGAGGCGACCCTGAAGCTGAAGGAAGGCGAGATTTCGGACATCGTTGAATCCGATTTCGGCTTCCACATCATCAAGCTGACCGGCATTCATGCCGCCAAGGAAAAGCCGCTGGCCGAAGTGAAGGGCGAGATCGAAGCTGAATTGAAGAAGACAGCCAGTTCCCGCAAGTTCGCCGAAGCGGCCGAAGTGTTCAGCAACATGGTTTATGAGCAAGCCGACAGCCTCAAGCCGGTGGCCGAGAAATTCAACCTGACCATCAAGCAGTCCGACTGGCTGGGTCGCCAGGCCATGCCGGCCAATGGCCCGCTGGCCAATGAAAAAGTGCTGGCTGCGTTGTTCACCGACGATTCAATCAAGAACAGGCGCAATACCGAGTCGATTGAAATTGCTGCCAATACGCTGGTCGCTGCCCGTATCGTCGAACACAAGCCGGCATCGTTGCAGCCTTTGGAGAGCATCAAGGCCAATATTGAGAGCTTGCTCAAACGCCAGGAAGCCCAGGTGCTGGCCAGGAAGGATGGCGAAGCGAAACTCGACGCCGTGAAGAAGGGTGACGACAAGCTGGTTTGGGGCGCTGCCAAGAGCGTTTCGCGGATGGATGCCCGTCTGATCCCGCCGGTTGCTGCGCCGGCCGTGTTCAAGATGGATGCTACCAAGCTGCCGGCCTATACCGGCGTCGAACTGCCTGGCACCGGCTATGCGTTGTTCAAGTTGAGCAAGGTGGAAGCTGGCGAAAAGCTTGATGATGCGCGCAAGAAGGCTATGCTGGGCCAGTTGGGTAACCTGATGGCGCAGGAAGAAATGCGGCTGTACCTGGATTCGCTGCGTAGCCGCTACAAGGTTGAGATCCACCCTGCGGCGCTGGAAGCGAAAGACAAGTAAACTCATTGATGCCGCAATGCAAAAAGCCGACCGGTTTCAGCCAGTCGGCTTTTTTTTGCCTTTTTTCGGGTTGACCGTAACAGCCTTCAGGCCGAACTTGCCCCGTCCACCAGCCCCCAGGACAAGGCCAGCTTGGTCATTTCGATGTCGCTGCTGACGCCGAGTTTGCGTTTGATCTGATAGTGCAGGTTCTGGATCGTCTTCGGACTCAGATGCAGTGCCGCACCGATCTGTTCGATATCGCCGGTCGCAATCAGCATGCGCAGGATGTCGAATTCGCGCGGGGTCAATTCCTCCAATGGCGTTTTTTTGCCGGACATTCTGGCCATGGCGAGAATCTTAGCGATGTCTGGGCTGAGTATCCGGCGTCCCGCCAGTGCCTCGGGAATGGCCCGCAGCAGTACGTCGGGCGAACTGCTTTTGGTGATGTAGCCTTTGGCGCCGGCTTGCAGGGCCGCCAGCGCAAAATCGGGCGATACATGCATGCTGAAGACCAGTATGCAGGTATCGGGTGCTGCGCTCAGAATCCGCCGGATGGCATCCAGACCGCTGGCCCCCGGCATGCTGATGTCGGTAATGAAAATATCCGGCAGCAGTTCACGGTGGAGCAGATAGGCGTCCTGGGCGTTATCGGTTTCGGCGACGACCTCCAGCCCGGCTTGCCGTTCGAGCAGGTGACGGTAGCCGGCCCGGACGATGGCGTGATCGTCGGCGAGGAGGATGCGGGTGGGTGTATTCACGGCTTTTTCCGGTTAAAGCGGCAGGCTGGCTCGTACTGCAAAGCACTCGGGGCGCGCCTCAATGGCAAGTTCGCCGCCTGCCGCCCGCAGGCGTTCGGCCAGCAGTCGCAAGCCCATGCCGCTGCCTTGGCGGGAACTGCCGGCCGGGGGCGACTGGTTGTTGACACCGACCCGCAGCATGCCTGCCTGTTGCCGGATATTGATATGCACCGCCGTGCTGGTGCGGGCATGGCGGGCAATGTTGTTCAGGCACTCCTGGATGGTTCGATAAACGCACAGCGCCCGCTCTTCGGAAAGCGCGCTGTCCAGGTCGGGATCAATCTGCATGCGCAACGGCGGGGTGGCTGATTGACCAGCCTGCCAGCCGGTAATCAGGTCATTCAGCGCCGAGGTCAGGCCGCGGCTTTCGAGCAGCGGCGGGCTCATCCGCAATAACAGGCTGCGCAGCGCGGTCTGCATGCGTTCCATGGTTTGTTCAAGCGGGTCGAAGTCGCTCTCGGCTATCGTTTCGCCCTGCGCCGCGACGCTTCTCAGCAAGGCGCCGTTAGCTGCCAGGGCGGCGACACATTGGCCGAATTCGTCGTGCAGATCGTGTGCCAGTTCGCGCCGTTCTCTTTCCTGCACGCCAATCAGACGTGCCATCAATTCGCTGCGAGCAGCGGAAAGTTGCCTTAGTCTGGCCGAGAGCCGGTTGACGCCGGCGGCGATCTGGCCGAATTCACGGGGTTCGAAAGCGGGCAACTCAGCGCTGGTGCCGATACTGTGGGTGCTTTCGCTGGCGGCCAGTTGATCCAGTGCGCTTACCAGCTTTCCGGCGGGCCGCAAGGCCTGGTCGATGATGAGAAAAGTCAGCGTCCCCAAAGCCAGCACCGTTGCCGTCGCCAGCCAGAGCAGATCGCGCAGGGTGTGCCAATGGCGGGCCAGAAGACGGGCGCGATCCGGCGTTATGGTCAAGGTGCCGACCGGCAGCCCCCAAAGGTGGATGTCGCGCGCCAGCAAACTCGGCGGGTTTCCCGCCCAGGTCAGAAGCGGCATCAGCCAGTGAGGCATCGGCTGCTCTGCCTCGGTCTGAGCGCAGCCGTCCTCGCTCAGCAAGCCGTTGGTCGCCTGATAGCGCAGGCAGAAGGACTCGCTAAAGCGTTGGGCGATAGGATGCAATGACGGCACCCGCGGCCCTGGTTCGGGGGTGGTGTGCTGCCGTTGCAGCGCGGTTTCGAGCAGTTCCTGCATCTGGTCGGCATCGCGAGCCATGGTTTCGCCAATCTGCTGGCTGGAGCGGGCAACCAGGTAGAAGGAAACGCTCAGCCAGCACAGCACGGCAACCACTACCATGCGCAACAGAAGGTATCGCTTGAGATTCATGCCGGCATTTTAACGCTCCGTCGCGCCCTCATTCCGGCACGTAGACCAGCGAGCCGTCCGGCATCCGGTAGGCGCTGCCGGCTTTGATGCCCTGACCTTCGCCCTTCTCGCCGTGGCCTTTGTAGCGTTCGATTTTGCGGCCATCCTTGATGAGAATTTCCATGTTCTCCTGGCCCGGGTTGCGGATGATCGTCAGCTTGTCCTGGCTGAAGGAATTAAGTGGTGTGTTGGCCACTGCCAGCAGCAGTGCCGCGATGATCACCAGGAAAACGTCGATCAGGTTGACCAGCGACAGGATCGGGTCGTCCGCTTCCATATCCTCGGTCAATTTAGGCCGCACGGCGTGTCTCCTCCGAACGGATGCCGGCCAGTGCCTGCTCGATGTCCAGCAGATCGCTGGCGTACCAGCGGCGCCTGACATGGGCGACCCAGTAGGTGAGGGCGGCGGCGATAAGGGCCAGAATCACCGCAGAGAAGGCGACGGCGAGATTGTGCGAAACATCGGCAATCTGTCCATCCGCCAGCGCTTTCAGGGCCGGCCCCATCGGAATCATCGTGGCGACCAGGCCAAGCATGGGTGCGATGCGGGTACTGATGCGGACAAGCTCCAGGCGCTTGACCGCCAGCGCCTCAAGATCGGCCAGTGACAACTGCGGATTGCACTGCCGGGCCAGTTCGAGTTCAAAGCCGGAGGCTTGGCCTTGGTGGCGTTGACGCATCTGCCAGGCGAAAGTGCCAAGGGCATAGAAGGCATACAGAAATAGTCCGGCGATGGCGAGCAGGACCGGGATGAGAAAAAGCTGGCTGGCGCCGTACAGGATGGTTTCAATAAGCGGGTGCATGGCATTCCTGATGAGATAGGTGGATTTTTGAAAGCGGCAAGATCAGCAACTGACCGGCATCGGATGGCGGTACTTCTGGCGCAAGGAACCGACCGCAAAAGCGACGGCCAGCAGAATGCCCAGCCAGAGCGGTGCTGGATCGATGGCGGGGCTAGCCAAACGCTCCAGTTTCTGACCGCTTACTGATTCAGTCGATACGCCGATCCCGGCACCATTGACGTCACGAGCGCCGGTGTGGTGACCGGTGCGGAGAAAGGTTTCGGCATCCGGATCGCCTTCATCGGCCGCCGCCTGGAACCATTTTCTGGCTTCCGCTTCGTCACGGGCGATGCCTTTGCCGAGATGGAGTGCGGTCGCGTAATGCAGCTTGCCCAGCGTCGCATAATCCGAATTGCCGCTTTGTGCGGCGCGTTGAAAGAGTGCCACGGCCTTGCTTGAGTCCTGCGCCACGCCGTTGCCATCCTCATAGAGCAGACCTTTCCAGATCATCGCGCCGACATAGCCGGCGGCGATGCATTTGTCGAAGATGAGATTGGCCGTCACGTGATCACCGCACTTCTCGGCCCAGTAGCCATAGGCGCAAACCGTCATGCTGGCTGGGGCCTTGACGATATGTTCAAGGCTGAGGTCGCCTTCGACGTTGGCCAGGTCGCTGGGTACGGTGAATTGGCTGGCTGCGCCACAGAAATTCTGCGACTCACCGGCGCCAGCCACGGAGGCTAGGCTCAGCGATAGCGCGATGGCGCAGAGGACTTTTTTCATTTTTGTCTCCAGTCTGTAAGTGGATGATTGGCGCCGTTAATTGTTTGGCGCTCGTTCAGTGGCAGAGCGGAATTTACCGAAAGGTGGCAGGGCAAATTGCCCGCCAGCGAGGTGTGGCTCTTGGCATCCAGGCGAGATAAAGCTGAATGCAGCGATTAATTGAATTACTTGGCGACACCAGGGTCTGATCCGACTTCGCAGGCTTATCAACGCAAGACAAAGGAGAAATGATGTCGAATACAGTAACCCTCGGTGGCAATCCGGTTGAAGTTGCAGGTGCATTGCCGGTGAAAGGCGCTCAGGCACCGGCCTTCTCGCTGGTTGGCAAGGACCTTTCCGATGTGACGCTGGCCAGTCTGGCCGGCAAGCGCAAGATTCTGAATATCTTCCCGAGTATCGATACACCCACTTGCGCCACCTCAGTGCGCAAGTTCAACCAGTCAGCCAACGATGTCGCCAACACCGCAGTGTTGTGCATTTCGGCCGACCTGCCGTTTGCCCAAAGTCGTTTCTGCGGTGCCGAGGGTTTGGCCAATGTGCAGACGCTGTCCACCATGCGTGGTGCCGATTTTCTCTCGGCTTACGGTGTCGCCATAGCGAGCGGTCCACTGGTGGGCGTGGCCGCGCGTGCCGTGGTCGTGCTGGATGAGAATGATCGTGTGCTGCACAGCGAGCTGGTCAGCGAAATCAAGAACGAACCGGATTACGCTGCAGCGCTCGCTGCGCTTGCCTGATCAGATTTTTCTGGCGGGTCTGCAATGGCCTGCCTATTGGCGAACCGATCAGTCGTCAAAGAAGAACGCCGACCGCTGTTAAGCAGGTCGGCATTTTTTTGCCTTTTTTCGGGTTGACCGCAGCATCGGGTATTACCTCCCCGGGGTGCAAGCTTGCAATATGTGAATTGAAAAGGCGCAGCCTGCCGGGAGGGTTGTAGTTCGGCGGGGTGGGCTTGCAGGCCCGTTTTTTACGATCCGCTACCTTGAACTGTCAGTAATTTTTCGACAAAAATGTTTGCCAGCGCAGAGTATTCATGTGGAATAACAAGTGCGGTCGTCGCGGTCGCATCGTCATCGGATAGTGCAACAAGGCTCACCGTATTGCCGGCCAGGGGCTTCATGCTTTCCGGTATTACGGCGATGCCGAAGTTGCTGGCGACAAGGGCGAGCATGGATGTTTTCCGGGAAATTACCGGCGCAAGGCGGGGGATGAAGCCTCGGGCGAGGCACAGGTCGGTAATCCGCCGGGCTAGCCCGCCTCTTTCGCGGTGGACTGCCGAAACGAAGGGTTCTTCGGCAAGCTCGGCCAGCGTCAGGCATGTCTTGTCTGCCAGGCGATGCTTTTGAGACAAGGCGACCCAAAGGCGCTCGACGGGCAATTCAATCAGTCGCACGGCCGGATCCCGGCGCAAGACAGGCAGACGGATGATGCCAAGGTCTGCCTTGCCATTGGCGATTTCCGATATTTGCTGTTCCGAGGAAAGACGATCCAGATCGATTCTGGCACGTGGTGCGGCATCGATGAATTGCCGGATAGCCGGCATCAGTCGGTCGACCGGGACTGAACTGGAGTGCAGTAGCCGCAATACCCCGGCTTCGCCCCGGTCCAGTTGCTGACTTTCTTCAACGGCAGTGAGCAGTGTTTTTTCGATATCGCTGACTCGTGTCCGGAATAACTCGCCCGCCGCGGTCAGGCTAACGCCTCGGGGTTCCCGCAGGAAAAGCAAAAAGCCAATCTCCGCTTCCAGTTGCGCAATCTGGCGGCTGAGAGCGGGTTGGGCAACGAATAGCTGCCGGGCGGCAGGCGTGAAGCCGCCGAGGTCGGCCACGGTCAGGAAGTAACGAATCTGGCGCAGGCTTGGCATGCTTTTCCGATATGGATGTAAGGAAAATTTGATATTCGTATTATATGTTTGAGCCATCCATACTCGTTTCATCATATTTATGGAGAACGAGATGGGTGCTGTACCACTGTTGCTCGATTGGAATACGCCGTCCTTGCTGTTTCTGGCGCTCGCTACGATGGTGCTGGCCTATACCGTGTTCAGCCTGCTTGGCTTTGGCTCGGCGCTGCTAGCTAGTGCGCCGCTGGCTGCCGTGATGCCGGTGGCGCAGGTAATTCCTTTACTCGCCATCCTCGATTTTGGCGGTGCTACTTCCCGTGGTTTAAGGGCCTGTCGATCCGTGGATCGCAAGGAATTGGGGCAACTGCTGCCCAGCATGTTGGTCGGACAAATTGCCGGAGTGCTTGTGCTGGCTTGCCTGCCACTCAAGGTCATGGCGCCCTTGCTGGGGGCGTTTATTGTCATTCAGGGCTTACGCGGCTTGCGCCCGCAGCCGGCCGGTAGTTCCCAGTGGGTGCATCGACCTTATGCTGTGCTGGGTTTCGGCTTGTTTGGCGGCCTGCTCGGAGGCTTGTTTGGGAGCGGGGGATTCGTCTATGCCAGTTACCTGGAGCGTCGTCTGACTGACCGCGAGGCATTTCGGGCAACGCAGGCGGTTTTGATTGCGCTATCGACCGCATGGCGCGTTATTTTGTGCAGTCTAGCCGGACTGGTCGATCCAGCCTTGCTTTGCACCGCCATTCTGCTTTCGCCGGCGGCTTATGCCGGCCTCTGGCTTGGGCGGCATCTGGATATTCGGCTCTCGCGCGAGCAGCTTTTCGTGCTGCTTAATTGTCTGCTGGTATTGAGCGGTGGGGCGCTGATGCTGCGCTATTTGAGGTAAGCGGGCGATAAAAAAACCGACCTGCTTAACACGGGTCGGTTTTTTGCTTTTTTGCGGGTTGACCGCGCCCCGCAGGAAGTACCCTGGGGGGGCAAGCAACGCGATTAGGCGGGTAGCGGTTCGGCGTTACCCAGAGCAACAGTGTTCATGCCGCCATCGACGTACATGATCTCGCCGGTGATGCCGCTCGCCAGATCGGAGAGCATGAAGGCGGCGGCATTGCCTACTTCATCAATCGTCACGTTGCGACGCAGCGGTGCATTGTGCGAGTTGTAGGAGAGCAGCTTGCCGAAGTTGCCGATGCCGGAGGCGGCCAGCGTCTTGATCGGGCCAGCCGAAATGGCATTGGCACGAATGCCTTCAGGGCCGAGGCAGAATGCCAGGTAGCGGGTAGCCGCTTCCAGGCTGGCCTTGGCCAGACCCATCGTGTTGTAGTTCGGCATAGTGCGCTCGGCGCCGAGGTAGGAGAGA
>CAYWNX010000030.1:0-6141 GCA_964459735.1 uncultured Dechloromonas sp.
AGCGGCAACATGTAGGTTAGTGCCGAGATATTGGCAATGATGCGATGACCAGCAACCACGGTGGCGCCGAGTGAGGCGATAAAAAGACTGACCAGCGTGAAGGAGGTAATTTCAACCAGATTGGACAATCCCATGGGCAAACCAAGCCGCATCAACTCGCGCCACATAGTCCAGCACGGCCGCTGCCAGCCGGAAAATGGCTGATAACGCCGACCCAGCGGGCCAAAGGCAAGATAGGCGGCGCCGCTCAGGCAGGCCAGCCAGCCGATTACGACATTGGAAATGCCGCAGCCAACCACGCCCAGCGGCCCGCCAAGCCAGCCCTGCAAGGCCAGCCCCCAGGCCAGCACGGCATGCAAGCCAAGGCTGAAGAGGCCAATACCCATCAACACCCGCGGCTTGCCGAGCGCATTACAAAAAGCGTAGAAAGTGCGATAACAAAGAGCAGCTGGCAAGCCCCAGGCGAGCAACCCCAAATATTGCCGAACTCTGGCGTCGACCGCAGCATCCATCTCGACCATGCCAAGAACCGCACCGGGATGGGTCAAAAACAGCACACCCGGCATCGAGAGCAATAATGCCAGCCAGAAGCCTTGCTGCAAGACGCCAGCCACTTCGCCATCGCGCTTCGCCCCGTGCAAATGGGCAACGACTGGCGCCACGGCCTGCAAGATTCCAACCAGCGCGAAAACGACGGAGACATGGATGCCGCCACCAATCGCCACCGCCGCCAGTTCCAGCGGACTGACATGGCCGAGCACGGCTGTATCCACCACCATCATGCCGATGGAGGAAAGTTGGGCGATCAAAATGGGGAAAGCGTGGGCGAGCAGCCCACGAGCGACGGTAAAAAACATGAGGCGCGATTGTCGCATGCGCGAGCTACCTGCAGCCCAGGGGGGTGTCATTTATGCGACCGACAACCCCGGCCAGGATATTCCATGCGGCAGGATGCGGTCGACCGGAAGAACCCCAGCCAAACCAATTTTGTGCCAGCGGTCACCGTGACTTTAAAAAGCAAAGACGGTGCTTGCCGGGTCACCTAAACGAGACGAGCCCGGAGGCTGCCAACGCCGTCGACACCGGCTTCCAGCAAATCACCCCGAACAATCGGCCCGACCCCGGCCGGGGTACCGGTGTAGATCAGGTCGCCGGCCTCCAGCCGCACGCTGGTCGACAGATTGGCGATGATGTCAGCCACTTTCCACATCATCGCCGCCAGATCGCCGTCCTGACGGCTTTCACCATTTACCGTCAGCCAGATGCGCCCTCTATCGGGGTGACCGACCAGCACCACCGGCTGCAGCACCCCAGCCACGGCCGACTGATCGAAACCCTTGCCCATATCCCACGGGTGGCCCTTTTCCTTGGCCTTGCCCTGAATATCGCGGCGCGTCAGATCAAGGCCGACGGCATAGCCGAAAATCAGGCCTTTTGCGGCGTCGACCGTAACATTTACTCCACCCGAACCAAGCGCAACGATCATTTCAACTTCATGATGGAGGTTTTGGGTAAGCGGTGGGTAAGCCACGGTAATTTCACCCTCGCCACTGACCAGCGCATCCGCTGGTTTCATAAAAAAGAAGGGCGGCTCACGGCCATCCGCCTGCTCGGCAGCCCCCATCTCACGGGCATGATCAGCATAATTACGACCGACGCAAAAGATACGGCGTACAGGAAACCGCTCGTTGCGAGCAAAAACTGGCAGCGAGGTAACCGGGTGAGGCGGGAAAATGAAGGTCATGGGCTTAGTAATGGGAATTTTGGCGACAGCCGCAAGTGTGCAATATTTCATCCTGCATGAGCCAGTGCAGTGCTAAAGTTTTGCCATATAACAAAAACGATTCAGCCCCGGGACGCCTCATGAATCAGAGAATATTCCGCCTCAGCACGCTATGTACCGCCCTTTTTTCCAGTTACGCAGCAGCCGTCGGGTTTGGCGAGATCACCCTGCGCTCAAAAGTCGGGGAACCTCTGCACGCTGAAGTTCCGATCATTGCCAGTGCCGGCGAACAGATCGACACCGCCTGCTTTTCCCTGGCGCCCCTGCGTAACGCCGACTTGCCGGTCATTTCCAACGCCCGCATCAGACTGGCGCGCAACGGGCAGGAGTACCGTCTCTACATTACCGGCATCAAGCCGATCGACGAACCAATCTTCATCGTCGGGCTGCGCGCCAACTGTGGCGTGGACCTGCAGCGCGATTACGTCCTGATGCCACCACCACCGCTGGAACTGGCCGAAACAAGCAGCCCTGCGCCGGCGACAATGCCTGCACCGGCCCCACGGAAAGCAGCGAACACCCGGGATTGGCCTGCCCGCGAGGGCGACACCCTGGAAAGCATCGCCGAAGCACAGATTCCTGAAAGTAGCACCGAACGACAACGACTGCTGATCGCCATGCAGCGCGCCAACCCGAACCTGGCGTCCGATCAGCCGCTGGCGGAGGGTACTGCGGTACGCATTCCCAAGCTGCGCAAACCTGGGGCGGCCAGCGAAACTATCGGTGAAGCGCCCTCACGCCCACGGCCGGCAGAACGCGCCGCAGCACCGCCACCGCCGCCAAAGAAAAATATCTCGCGTGAAACCGAGCAAACGCCGACCGGCAGCAACGACCGGCTCGTACTCGGTGCCGCACCGGAAGAGCTGAACCCCGGGGAGAAAGCCGTGGCACCGCGCGGCAGCATGCGTGACATGGAGGAGCGCATGCTCAAACTGGAGACAACGCTAAGCTTGTTGAATCAGGAAGTGGAAAAACTCGACAGCGCCATCGCACTCTCCACCGAAGCACTCGACCTGCAGCAAAAACTACAGGCTGTCCAGGCAGCCACGGAGTCCACCACGATCAAACCTGCACCACTTGCTCCGGCTCCCGTTCCCGCCACACCGCGCCCCGGCAACTGGATGGAGCTACTGATCAGCGCGCTCATTGGCGGCGGCATTGCGGCCGGCATTGCCCAATTGCTCGGTCGTCGCCGTCGCGAGCAGAGCGACGAAAACCTCCCCCTGCCTGGCGCGACTTATCAGCAACAAATCGAGCCCAAACCACAACCCGACTTAACTCCAGCCGTTGTCGCGCCACCACCGGCTGTCCCACCTGCCCCCGCGTTAGCGGCGGTCGACATCCCTCTCGCCATGACAAGGCAGGCCGACCCGATGGATGGTGAAGCAGTTCGTGTCGATTACAACGATAGCGATTCCGTCCTTGAACTGGCTGAAATCATGATCTCCTTCGGCCGCGTGCGTGGCGCCGCAGAGACTCTGTTCCAGCACATTGAGGATAGCTCGCCCGGCAACATCAAACCCTGGACAATGTTGCTCGATCTTTATCGGCGGGGCGGCATGCAAACCGAGTTCGACAATCTGGCCGTTGCAACGCGCCAACGATTCAATGTCGCCGTGCCGGCTTGGGAAGCATTCACCACGCCGGTTTCCGGACTGAGATCACTCGAAGATTATCCTCACATCGTCGGTCACATTGTTCAGTGCTGGGGCGAGCAGGAGGCCATGGACTACCTTGACGAACTCGTCCATGACAATCGCGCCGGCGAGCGCAGCGGCTTCCCGCTTGAAGTTATCGAACAGTTTGCCCTGCTAATGCGTATTCTTGAAGACGGCTACAGGCTGAAGCGCCCTGCCTAAACCGGATTATCGATGTCGACAAACTCACAATCGAGGCTAAATTTCTCGGCGAGATGAGCAGCAAGCGCCTGGACACCGCCACGTTCGGTAGCATGGTGGCCGGCAGCAAGATAGGCGACACCACTTTCGCGAGCCAGATGGACCGTTTGTTCCGAGATTTCGCCCGAAACATAAGCATCGACGCCGAGCGCGATCGCCTGTTCAAAATACCCCTGCGCACCGCCCGAGCACCAAGCAATCCGCCGCACATGCCGCGACGCCTCGCCAATCACCAGCGGCTCCCGACGAAGTTCGCACGCTATCTTGCCAGCCAAAGTCGCCAGATCGGCGGGCTCGGCCAGCATACCCAGCCAGGCAATATCCTGTTCACCAAACCTACCGTCCGGCAACCAGCCCAAACGACGCGCCAACTGTGCGTTATTACCAAATTCCGGATGCGCATCGAGCGGCAGATGATAGGCGATCAGATTGATATTGTGGCTGATCAGTGTCCCCAGGCGCTGCCGGCGAATCCCGGTCACCCGGCCATCGTCGCCTTTCCAGAAATAGCCGTGGTGCACCAGAATGGCATCGGCGTCACGAGCGACTGCGGTATCGAGCAGCGCCTGACAGGCGGTGACGCCGGCCACAATCCGTTGCACCTCGCCCCGTCCTTCCACTTGCAGGCCATTTGGGCAATAATCCTTGAACTTTGTCGGGTCCAGTAGTCTATCCAGGTAATTGACCAACTCTTCACGTTTCATTGATACGGGCTTTCATGAACAGGTTGTGGCTGATTTTTGCACAAACGGTCACCATTGCGGTGGCTGTTCTTTTCGTGGTCACGACCTTGAAACCGACGTGGCTACCGACACAGCCAGCGGTTATCGCACTCCAGGAAGCAGCACCCAATGCCGAAGACGACAAACGCAGTCTGGGCTCCTATCGCGAAGCAGCACGGGCAGCGCTGCCTTCCGTGGTGCACATTTACACAACACAGCAAATCAAGCAGCCAAGACACCCGCTGTTCGATGACCCGATTTTCCGCCACTTTTTTGGCGAGCGCCCGGAAGGCCAGCCACAACGCAACTCCGGCCTTGGCTCAGGCGTTATCGTCAGTCCCAATGGCTACATCCTGACCAACTTCCATGTTGTCGAAGCCGCTGACGACATTCAGGTCTCACTCAATGACGGCACAACCCACAAAGCTCGAGTTATCGGTAGCGACCCGGAGTCCGATCTGGCCATTCTGCAGATCAAGGCCGAAAAATTACCAATAATCACCTTTGGCCAGATGGACGATTTGCGCGTCGGCGATGTTGTACTCGCCATCGGCAATCCTTTTGGCGTCGGCCAGACGGTAACCATGGGCATTGTCTCGGCGCTTGGTCGTTCGCACCTGGGTATCAACACCTTCGAGAACTTCATCCAGACCGATGCCGCCATTAACCCGGGCAATTCAGGGGGGGCGCTGGTCGATGTACATGGCAATCTGGTCGGCATCAACACCGCCATTTACTCCCGCACCGGGGGCAACCACGGCATCGGGTTCGCTATCCCGGTATCGAGCGCACGTAACATCATGGAACAAATCATCCAGAACGGCACGGTAACACGCGGCTGGATCGGGGTTGAAGCGCAGGAAATTACGCCAGAACTGGCCGAGTCATTCGGCCTGCCCGATGTCGAAGGCGCCTTGATCGCAGGCGTCATACGCGGCAGCCCTGCCGACCTTGCCGGCGTTCGCCCCGGTGACGTACTACTCGCCGTAGCAGGCAAAGCGGTCAAGAATCCACAAACCATGCTCGACCTGATTGCTGCCCTCAAACCCGACGAACGTGCAGGCTTTCGGCTGCGTCGCGACAAGAGCATTGTCGAAGTACAAGTCAGAATCGGCAAGCGTCCTGCCATGCGGATTGGGAAAGAGTAAAGCACGTGCCGGTTATATTGAAGACGTGCTTCGGCCAGCCGACTCTTCAGACCCCTCCTCGACTCTGACATATGCGTCCACCTCTTTGTACGCCCCCCATAATTCACCACCATCGATCAGGGGAAAAACAGGACGTTTATTGAGCGCTTATCTTAAATCGAGCGCTCGATGATCACGCCGACACGCTTGACGCCCGGCATCATGCCCAGCTTGGCGATGGAAACACGCACCCATTGGGCGGCAAAGTTTTCGAGCAGCCAAGTGGCGACATGCTCGGCCAGTTTTTCCAGTAAATTGAAATGACTGCCTGACAGGTCGGCCCGCAGGCGCTCGACCACAACCGCGTAATCGACGGTATCGCGAATATCGTCGCTGGCGCCGGCCGATGCGGTCGACACGCCAATCTGCAGAGAAATTTCGACCGTCTGCGACATGGCTTTTTCACGCGGATAGATGCCTATCCACGTTTCGGCGCGTAATTCTTCGATGAAAATGATGTCCATAAACCAGTCGACCGTAGCACGGGGTGTAAAATTCGCCGCGATTGTACCTCAGCGCCATCAACGACCCATGCAAACCGCTCTCGCCCC
>CAYWNX010000030.1:6151-7927 GCA_964459735.1 uncultured Dechloromonas sp.
ATCTGCTCGGGTCCATTTCCTTTGCGATGATCGCCGCCAAGCTCTTCGGTCTGGCCGATCCACGCAGTTACGGCTCGGGCAATCCGGGCGCCACCAACGTTTTGCGCAGCGGCAACAAAAAAGCCGCGATCTTCACGCTGATCGGTGACGCCCTCAAGGGCTGGGTTGCCGTTTTTGTTACCCAGAAAATGGGGGTTAGTGACAACCTTATCGGTCTCATCGCCCTCGCCGTCTTCTTCGGCCACCTGTTCCCGATTTTCCTCAAATTCAAGGGCGGCAAAGGGGTCGCCACCGCCGCCGGCGTACTGCTCGCCCTGGATCCCTTGATCGGCCAGGCCGTACTTGGCACCTGGCTCTTCGTCGCCTTCGCCTTCCGCTATTCATCGCTGGCGGCTTTACTGGCCGCCGCCCTGGCACCCGTTTATACGATACTGATCAATGGCACCAACGGGCCGACGCTGGTCATCAGCATCATCGCGCTTACCCTGATTGGCAAACACTGGCAAAACCTGCAACGCCTGCTGGCTGGCCAGGAAAGCAAAATCGGCAGCAAGAAAAAGGGCTGAAACAAGCTTCACAATTCCGCCAATTGCTGCGGCAAACACCATAGTTAATCTCAATCGACAGAATACCCATAATCGATTGGCTCAATAAATGACCACCGCCTAGACTGTAGTCATCGGATCAGCAATGATCTGTTTTCCGTCACGGAGGCCATCATGATTTATCGACTCATTCAGGATATTGCCCAAGACAAATCTACTTGGGATTACTGCGTCGAAATTCTCGCGACCCTCCCAAGCAATCACTAAGTCAAACTCAGGAGGTACCACCATGAGCAACAAGAAACTCACCACCGCCGCCGGTGGCCCGGTTGTCGACAACCAGAACGTCATGACCGCCGGCCCGCGCGGCCCGCAACTGCTGCAGGATGTCTGACTTCTAGAGAAACTGCCCACTTCGACCGCGAAGTGATCCCCGAGCGTCGCATGCACGCCCAAGGCTCCGGGGCTTATGGAACCTTCACCGTCACCAACGACATCACGAAATACAGCCACGCCAAAATTTTCTCCCAGGTCGGCAAGAAGACCGATCTCTTCGTTCGCTTCTCGAGCGTCGCTGGCGAGCGCAGCGTGGCCGATGCCGAACGCGACATTCGCGGCTTTGCGATCAAGTTCTATGCCGAAGCCGAAGCACTGGTCGGCAAGGATCGTGAAACACATCAACGCGATCTCTATGACGCCATCGAAGCCGGCAATTTCCCGAAATGGACGGTAGCAGTCCAGATCATGCCGGAAACTGATGCCGAAAAAGTGCCCTATCACCCCTTTGACCTGACCAAGATCTGGCCGCACAAGGATTACCCGCTGATCGAAGTCGGCATCATGAGTTGAACCGCAACCCGGCCAACTACTTTGCCGAAGTTGAGCAGGCCGCTTTCAATCCCGCCAATGTCGTACCAGGCATCAGCTTCTCGCCGGACAAGATGTTGCAGGGAAGACTGTTCTCCTACGGCGATGCCCAGCGTTACCGGCTCGGCGTCAACCACGCCCATATTCCGGTCAATGCGCCGAAATGCCCATTCCACAGCTACCACCGGGACGGTGCGATGCGGGTCGATGGCAACTTCGGCAGCACGCTGGGCTATGAGCCGAACAGCTACAGCGAATGGCAGGAACAACCGGACTACCGTGAGCCGCCGCTGGCCATCAACGGTGCCGCCGACCACTGGAACTACCGCGAGGACGACGATGACTACTACTCGCAACCGCGCGC
>CAYWNX010000030.1:8027-10764 GCA_964459735.1 uncultured Dechloromonas sp.
CCACCCTGCAAGGATTGCCCGAAGCGAAAGAAAAAGAAGGCAATTTCCACGGTCGACCGTGAAATATGGCCAATTTCCTACTTTGCGCCGCTGACCGACATTTCCATCAAGGGCCAGCGCGGCTGCACGGCAAAACTGCCCGCCGGTTTCGCCGGCGTACCGGCCTGAAGGCGCATACAACCGGCCAGTGCAATCATCGCGCCATTGTCAGTGCAGAATTCCAGCTCCGGATAATAGACCCGGAAACGTTTGCGTTTTGCCTCTTCATTGAGCGTCGACCGTAGCTGTCGATTGGCGCCAACACCACCCGCCACCACCAGTTGCTTGAGGCCGGTTTGCTTCATCGCCTTCAACGACTTCTTGAGCAAGACCTCAACAATCGCCTCCTGAAAAGCGCAGGCCGCATCCGCCTTGAAGCGCTCCGAAAGCTCAGGCTGTTCACGCACCAAGGTCAGCACCGCCGTTTTCAAACCGGAAAAACTGAAATTCAGATCAGTCGAATGCAGCATCGGGCGCGGTAATTTATAGATGCCAGGCAGCCCTTGTTCCGCCAGCTTTGAGAGCAAGGCGCCACCCGGGTAAGGCAGGCCAAGCAGCTTGGCACTCTTGTCAAAGGCCTCGCCAGCCGCGTCATCCAGCGTTTCACCGAGCAATTCGTAGTGACCAACCCCGGCCACCCGCATCAACTGGGTGTGGCCGCCGGAAACCAACAGTGCGACAAACGGGAAACTCGGCGGATCGCTCGACAACAACGGCGACAACAAGTGACCTTCGAGGTGATGCACCGGCAAGGTCGGTTTGTCGATCGCCACACCCAACGCCTCGGCAAAGGCACAGCCGACCAGCAACGCCCCGGTAAGCCCGGGACCACGGGTATAGGCGATGGCATCAACGTCGTCCAACTGCCGCCCGGCCCGCTCAAAGGTTTCCCGCAGAAGTGGCACCACCCGCCGGATGTGATCGCGCGAGGCCAGTTCCGGCACCACGCCACCGTACTCCGCGTGCATCGCGACCTGCGAATGCAGGGCATGGGAGAGCAGCCCGGCTTCGCTGTCATAGAGCGCGATACCCGTCTCGTCGCAGGAAGATTCAATACCTAAAACTAACATGGCGCGCATTTTAACACTTGAGGCGAAAAGGTCTTTTGCAATATACTTGCCGGCTATCCGCGAATATGCGGAATCAAATTTGCGCACACCGCCTGTTACTTGACTTGGCGGGTGCCTAACGGAAGGGGGTGATTTACATGCCAAACATTCGTGTCAAGGAAAATGAGCCGTTCGAAGTTGCGATCCGCCGCTTCAAACGCACTGTCGAAAAAACAGGTCTACTGACCGAGCTGCGCGCCCGTGATTTTTACGAGAAGCCCACCGCCGAGCGCAAGCGCAAGGCAGCCGCAGCCGTCAAACGTCAGCACAAGCGCCTCCGCAGCCTGACCCTGCCGCCGAAACTGTACTAATCCAGTACGTTTCGTGAGCAAAAAAGCCGCCCGCCCCTAAAGCCGGCGGCTTTATCTTTTTTCCCGGCGATTTTTTCTGAAGAAACCCAAAATGAGCCTGAAAGCACGCATCACCGAAGACATGAAAACGGCAATGAAGGCCAGGGAAACAGCCAAGCTGTCAGCCATTCGCCTGCTCCTCGCCGCACTCAAGCAGAAGGAAGTCGATGAGCGCGTCGAACTCGACGACACCGCCGTCGTCGCCGTCATTGAAAAGCTGACCAAACAGCGCAAGGACAGCGTCACCCAGTACGAAGCCGCGGGCCGCCAGGAATTGGCCGATGCTGAAAAATTCGAGATTTCCGTTCTTGGCGCTTACCTGCCGGAAAAGATGAGCACCGAAGAAACCGCCGCTGCCGTGGCCGCTGCCGTCGCCGAAACCGGCGCCAAAGGCCCGGCCGACATGGGCAAGCTGATGGCCGTCCTCAAGCCACGCCTGGCCGGCAAAGCCGACATGGCGGAAGTTTCGAAACTGGTCAAGGCTGCGCTTGCCGGATAAAAACGCATGATCCCGGATTCCTTTATCCAGGATTTGCTGGCCCGGGTCGACATCGTCGACCTCGTCGACGGCTATGTTCCGCTCAAAAAGGCCGGCGCCAACTACGCGGCCTGCTGTCCCTTCCACAACGAAAAGTCGCCGTCCTTCACGGTCAGCCCGACCAAGCAGTTTTACCACTGCTTCGGCTGCGGCGCGCATGGCACAGCAATCAGCTTTGTCATGGAATATCAGGGCATGGGCTTCGTCGATGCCATCAAGGAACTCGCCAGCCGCGCCGGCATGCAGGTGCCGGAAAGCGAAGGACGCAGCTTCAAGGACGAGAAACCCGGCCAGACGCGAACGCTGATCGAAATCATGGCCCGCGCCGCCCAGTATTACAAGGATCAGCTCAAAGCCTCGCCACGCGCCATCGAATATTGCAAAAAACGCGGATTGACCGGAGAAGTCGCCGCCCGCTTCGGCATGGGCTACGCCCCGGACGGCTGGCAAAATCTGCAGGCCGTTTTCTCCGATTACAACGCCGACGAACTGAAAACGGCCGGCCTGGTCATCGAAAATGAAGCCGGACGCCGCTACGACCGCTTCCGCGACCGTCTGATGATCCCCATCATCAACCCGAAAGGCGAGATCATCGCTTTTGGCGGACGCATCATCGATCAGGGCGAACCGAAATACCTCAATTCGCCGGAAACCCCGCTTTTCGAAAAAGGCCGCGAACTTTTTGGCCTGCCGCAAGCCCG
>CAYWNX010000030.1:10774-13634 GCA_964459735.1 uncultured Dechloromonas sp.
AAGGTTACATGGATGTCATCGCCCTCGCCCAGAATGGCGTCGGCAACGCGGTCGCCACGCTAGGCACGGCGACCACAAGCACGCACGTAACCAAGCTGTTACGACAGGTCGACCGCGTCGTTTTCTGCTTTGATGGCGACAATGCCGGCCGCAAGGCCGCCTGGCGCGCCCTGGAAAACTCTCTGGAAGCCTTGGCCGACAACAAACGCCTAGCTTTCATCTTCCTCCCGCCGGAAGACGACCCCGACAGCTACATCCGCGCCCATGGCAAGGCAGAGTTCGACCGCCTCGTCGTGCAGGCCATGCCACTCTCCGATTTTCTGTTGCGCGAACTGGCGCAACGCTGCGACCTGACCAGCTCAGAAGGCAAGGCGCAGTTGATCTACGAAGCCAAGCCGCTGCTACTTAAACTGCCGACGCCACTGCTTCGACTGCAACTGGTCAAACGTCTGGCTGAAGCCAGCGGCTTTGCCCAAAGCGAAGTTGAGCGCCTGTGCGATCTTCGCTCCTACACCCCTGCCGCCCCGGCCAAGGCCAAACGCACCGCCCCATCGCTGACCCGCAATCTCTTACGCATCGTTCTGCACAAGCCGGCATTGGCCAGCACCTTACCGATCGATTTATTGCCTGACACCCCGGAGCGGCCGGCCCTGATCCGCCTGCATCAATTGGTCAGCAACAACCCTGAAACCTGCAGCTACGCCTCGCTGCGCGAGCAACTGCGCGGCCTGCCCGAGGAAGGCATGATCGAAAATGCCGCATCGGAACTTCTCGGCCGGCAATTTGACGAAGCAGAAGCTGAAGGTGAGTTTCGCGACACCCTTGAAAAGCTGCAGGAGGGCGGCCAGAAGCGCGCCTTCGCCGAACTGCAGAGCAAGGCGCAGCAATTCGGTGTCGCCGGCTTGAGTGCGGCGGAAAAACAGGCATACATACAACTGCTCTCCGGTCGGGCAAATAGCAGCTAAGTTGTGGTAAAATCGATGGTTTACTCGAATTTAATGGATCGTGTTCATGGCCAAGGCAAAAGACCCCGTTAAGGAAGCCCCGAAGGCTCGCATCAGCAAGGCCAAGGAAAAGGCGGCCGAAAAGGCACTGCTCCAGGGCGCGATGGCAGAAGCCCCGGAGCCGCTTGACGCCGAAGCGCGCAAAATGCGCCTGAAGGCTCTGATCAAACTGGGCAAGGAACGCGGCTACCTGACCTACGCCGAAATCAACGATCACCTGCCCGACGATGTCGTCGATGCGGAAAGTATCGAAGCGATCATTTCCACCTTCAGCGACATGAGCATCAAGGTCTTCGACGAAGCCCCGGCTGCCGAAGATTTGCTGATGTCCGACACAGCCGCTGCCGCCACAGACGACGAAGAAGCGGAAGAACAGGCCGAACAGGCACTTTCTTCGGTCGACTCCGAATTTGGCCGTACAACCGACCCGGTCCGCATGTACATGCGCGAAATGGGCACCGTTGAACTGCTGACCCGCGAAGGCGAAATCGAAATTGCCAAACGTATCGAAGAGGGTCTCAAGCACATGGTGCAGGCAATTTCCGCCTGCCCGACCACGATCACCGACATTCTAGAACTAGTAGCCAAAGTCGAAGCCGAAGAAATGCGCATCGACGAACTGGTCGACGGCCTGATCGACCCGAATGCGGTTATCGAAGCGCCGGTTGCGGAAACGGTTGAGGAAGAAGAGGACGAAGAAGACGAGAGCGACGAGGATGAGGGCGAAAAGGCTGCAGGCGCCGTTTCCGCCTCCCTGCTGCAACTCAAGGTCGACGCTCTGGAACGCTTCAATATCATCAAGGCGCTCCACGCCAAGATGCAGAAAGCGCTGCCTGGCAAAGGTCCGCAGGACAAGGCTTACCTCAAGCTGCAACAGCAACTCTCTGACGAGTTGATGAACATCCGTTTCACTTCGCGCACAATTGAAAAGCTTTGTGACAGCGTACGCGGCATGGTTGAACAGATTCGCCGCTCGGAAAGAAAAATCCAGCAAATTTGCGTTGACCGCGTCAAGATGCAGCGCCCGCACTTTATTCAGTCCTTCCCGGGCAATGAGGTCAATCTCGACTGGGTAGACGCCGAAATTGCCGCTGCACCCAAGACTTACGTCGCCATCCTGACGCGCAGCGCACCGGATATCAAAGAGCAGCAGAAGAAGCTGCTTGCCCTGCAGGATCGTATCGGCATTCCGCTCAAGGACCTCAAGGACATCAACAAACAAATGTCCACCGGCGAAGCCAAGGCCCGTCGCGCCAAGCGCGAAATGACCGAAGCCAACCTGCGTCTGGTTATCTCGATTGCCAAAAAATACACCAACCGCGGCCTGCAGTTCCTCGACCTGATCCAGGAAGGCAATATCGGCCTGATGAAGGCGGTGGACAAGTTTGAATACCGCCGCGGCTACAAGTTTTCCACTTACGCCACTTGGTGGATCCGCCAGGCAATCACGCGCTCTATCGCTGACCAGGCCCGCACCATTCGAATCCCGGTTCACATGATCGAAACGATCAACAAGATGAACCGGATCAGCCGGCAGATTCTGCAAGAAACCGGCGCCGAGCCAGATCCTGCAACACTGGCCAAGAAAATGGAAATGCCGGAAGACAAAATCCGCAAGATCATGAAGATTTCCAAGGAACCAATTTCCATGGAAACACCGATCGGCGACGATGATGACTCCCACTTGGGCGACTTTATCGAGGACTCTGGCACCCTGGCCCCTGCCGATGCAGCGATGTATTCAAGCCTGCGCGGCGTCACCAAGGAAATTCTGGACACGCTGACCACCAGGGAAGCCAAGGTTCTGCGCATGCGCTTTGGTATTGAAATGAACACCGACCACACGCTCGAAGAGG
>CAYWNX010000031.1:0-13625 GCA_964459735.1 uncultured Dechloromonas sp.
GCCGTACCCATTCCATGCCCACCGCGAACCAGATCAGCAGTGAGAAAATCAAACGATTGGCCTGGCCCAGCCAGACTACCCCATCGGCCGGATGGATCACTAGTTTCAGCTCGGCCAGCATCGGCCCAAGTATGGCGATGGCAAGAAGGGTGCGGTTGTGCGCTTCGACGCCAATGGCAAGCAGGGCCAAAAGCATATAGAGAAAGGGCACGGCCAGGCCGAGGGGCGTGTTCATGTCGATGGCGAAAATCACGGCCATCCCCAGCACGATGGCGGCATTGGTTATTAACGGCGTTTTGTTCATTTGGATGGTATCTGGAAGGCATCCGGAGATTATCGCCCTGGCGGCTGGAGAATTGAACTGCCACTAGGCAGTGCGCCATGGCCGGCCAAGTGCTGCGGCATCTGTCATGATCCCGAGCCCGAGTCAGATCTGACCAGGGCCTAAACCCAATACGCTGTTCAGTGAGTTTTACGGGTCAGTTTCAGGCTTGCTTCATGGCCTCATCCAGGCACTGCCGATCTGGAAGTACGCAGCTGGTCCATCGCGACTCCAGGCGACATCCAGCCCCATATGAATGCCGTATTTTCTGGCAAGTTCATAACGGAATCCCGCTCCGCCGGCAACGACGTTACTGGTGCGCGTCAACTGCCGGATTTCATCCACTGCGGAACCTGCTCCGACAAAACCCAGGAGGCTGAAGCGCTGCCAGAACTGCCAGCGTAATTCGGTTTCCAGTTGTGCAACCTTTTCCCCCTGATAGCGCATGGCAGGTACGCCGCGCATCAAGACAAATGGCTGCAGGTAGAAAGGGGTATCCCCGTAGTTGAAGCTGAGACTCTCGCGGAAACCCAGTGACCATTTCGCATCAAGCGGCAAATATTGCATGCCGATCAGGTTGAGACGCGTGAAATTCAGATCGCTACCCAAGGCCTGGTCGAATAGGCTGGCGGATAATTCCAGATAATTGCCACTGCGCGGGGTAAAAATATTGTCGCGTGAATCATGCGTAAAAGTGGCATTGATGCCACCAAGCCGGATGGATTTGTCCTGCTCCGGCAAATTGAAGGGGGAATTGAAGCTTACGCTGGTGTTGGCCGCCAAGTAGCCCAATCCGAGCCAGTTCTGGGATTGGCCGATGCGGTACTTTGCCTGCATCATCGCGCCCGACAGGTCCAGCGCGTACGAGCGGGGGTGCCTGTTCAGGAAACCCTGTTCGCCGGTGCCGTAGTAATCCAGGTTTATGGAGGACTTGATCGCACCGACCAGCGTTTGCAGCCGATCATCCATCCAGTAACGCATATCTCCCACGATCACGCCGCGTGAACCGTTTTCCGTTGCCAGGCCACCGACGACGGAGATGTTCGGGCGACCAAACCCGGCTCCGGCTTCCGGGTTCTGCTTGTCAATGAATGCCAGGGCGCCAACTGCCCCGAATCCGACGGCTGGTTCCGTAATTGGAATGACCAGCGGCAGGAAACCATAGGCCTGGTCGATGAAGTCGCTCATGTCCAGCCAGCCGTCGTCGACTGACCTGAGTGCTGAACCCTTGCGGGGGGCTGCCTCTATTGGCGTGCTTTCAACTGACGAGGCTGTCTGCGCCGATGAACTCGTGCTGGCCAAAACCGCTGCCAGCAAGGCGAATATCCGGAAAGCACAAATGCAAACTTGATCGATCATTTCCCGGGATGATTGTTTTCTTCGATGGAGCCTGGTCATCCAGATATTTTTCATTGATGATCAAGCCGGCTGTAGTCCAGTACTGCCGCTTCACGCGGGGCCATTTCGCGCCAGGCGGCATGGATCGCATCGCTCGTCGGCCAGAAGCGCGGGTCGGTGCGGCGTACCCCAAACTGTTCGGTCAGCGCAACGAGGTCGGCCGGACCGGACAGGCGGGAAACCGCATTCACGAAGTCTGGCAATTTGTCGGACTCGACTGAGTAAATGGCATTGGGGTAGGCCCCCGCAACGCCGTTGATTGCCAGAAAAGTATCCTCCTGCGGCAGGCGACGCTTATCTTCCTTGACCAGGCGTGCCACATTGCTGTGCGCGCTGTTGGTGATCAGCGAAATAAGGCGCGGTGCAGAACCGGGGCGTTGTAGCAACATCAGGCTCATTTCGGGCATGTGCGATACAGGGAGCCCCTTGATCCTTGACAGGCGGCGCATCTGGGCAAGCTCGGCGTCCGTCAGGCTGCTTTTCGTCCAGTCGAGCTGACTCTCGCGTACGTTGGCCATCCGCATGCCCAACTTTTTATAGAGTTCGCCAAGATGGTCAGTAGTTCGGTATTTTTCGCCCGACTCGGCAGGAAAATAGCTGGAAACATCGGCAAAATATTTGTTCTGCGCTTCGCTCCGGCCGCGATACCAGTGATCAAGTACTTTTTGGCGGTCTTTTGAAGGCAGGAGAGCAAGAAAATTGAGCTCACCTTCCATTCGCAGAAAATCCATGTAGAGGCGGGTTGCCAGTTGATGGCCGACGTTGCCGTAAACATCGAAGCCGGCGACCAGCAGGTAATGCATTCGTTCCAGCAAGGGGTAGCCAAGTAGCAGGGTGGTTTGCGGCCGTTCCCCTACCAGCCCGCGCATGACCGAGGCGCTGTCGAAATGACGGAACACGGTGAGCGCTGCATTGGGGTTGCTGCCATCGCCATCCCAAAGGCTGGCGACCGTGACTTTGTAATTGGCGGCATCGAACCGGCCGATGGCTCTGTGCTTTGTTGCGAGGTATTCCTCTTCCTTGTCGGCATAGCTGCGCCAGGCCAGCAAGCCGCCTGCTTTCTCATGTTCGCCGGGGAGAACGAGATTCGGTGCTGCAGCTTCGAGGAGGAGGGTGGTCAACTTGCTTGCCCGCTTGCCGGGGGCCTGAAAAACCACCCAGAAGTGATCGTTGATGACGTTTAGTGCTACCTGCCCGCGACAAACCGGTCCTTTCATGAATCCGCTCAGCGTGAATTGCGCTTCGTCGAGCATGAAACGGTAGCGTGCATCGACCGGCAATGCCCGAAATGTGACGAAAGGGTTGGCGGTGGTTACAGGGTCGTAATCGGGTAATTTGTCGACCGGATAGGCTGGATCGGCGAACCAGTTGCGAATGCGTGCCAGGCGCGCTGGATTGAGTTCAATCGGCATGAAGGTCTTCGCCACTGGCGTGGACTCAATGTGGCGCAAGCGGTAATAGACGCGATCAAGGTCGGGGTCATCGTAGGGGCGGCGAGTAGCCACGACATCGATTGCCTGGCCTGGCGGTGTGCGACTGCGAACCAGGTCAAAATTGATTTCCGGCTGTTCCGGAAAGTGAAATTGCCCAATGTACCAATGCTCGTAAATATAGCGGGCGATCAGTTGGCTGCGTTTGTCGCCGCTATTCAAGAAGCTCTCCCAGGCCGCGAGTTGCGCGGTAACTTTGGGCGAAGGTGGTGCTGGCGGTGAATAGGGGGCGCCGGCTTGCAGCCAGTCAGTCAAGGTAGTGTATTCGGCGTCAGTGAGCGGCGGCAGTCCGAATGGCATGCCCCGTCCCGGGTGATGGCGCGCATAGTGATCCATGCCTTCGGGCTTTGCACACATCTGCTCACGATCAAGCGAAAAATCGAGATCCCTGTCGAGCCATGCGCCCGCCGTTGGTCCGGGAGTGGTCCGTTTCATCGCCAGCATCCGATACATCACGCCCCCGACGCGATTGGCTTCGGGCATTTGAGCTCGTTCATTCAGTACCGGGAAGAAGTCCTTGGCGCGCCATTCGTGGTTGCTCATCGCATCAAAGCCCAGGCGGGTCGGAGCATCCTCGATCAAGCGGGTCGAATACACCTCTTTGGCGTTTGCGCCACGGGTAAGGCCGGCATAGCTGGTCAGATTGAGCTGGCAGGGAGCGTCGTAACAGGCATGACAGGAAATGCAGCGTTGATCGAGCACCGGGCGCACATCTTTCCAGTATTCAGGGGCTGTCCCGCTGGCTGCTGGCGGATGATCAAAGCGCCCCGGATCGGCCGGGCCAAAACGTTCATCAAGCTGCAGCGTCACCACCACGGTGGCGCAACCGGTAACCAGCGCAATCAGGAGGGGGGGAAGAAAACGCATGGCTTGGCTCTGTGCAAGGAAGACGTGAATAGATTAACCCAATCAGGAATCGAGATGACGGCATCGTGATCGCCAAAGGCTGGGCGGTTAGAGCCTCGCCCGGCCAAGGCAAAATCATCATTTTTTGTTGGCTCAAGGCCGCTGGCCGGCGGGTAATCGAAAGTTGGCAATGGGGCTATTATTTGTCGGTGACAGGAGCATAATAAAAATCGTGAGTAGATTGTTCGCGTCGATTTGATTGCCAGGTTTGCTGTTTTCGTGGGTAATGCCTTGCCTCGCTTTTGCTCTGGCAACGCTGTTGGCGAAATACCCTTGAAAAGCTAACTACGCCAAAGGAGTCTATCTGTGGAAGAAATAAAGTTACTGCTTGAAACACAGCCGTTGTTCACGTTATTTCTGACCATTGCGCTGGGTTATCTGGTCGGCGAAATCAATATCAAGGGCTTTTCGCTCGGCTCCGGGGCTGTTCTGTTCGTTGGGCTGGCGATCGGCGGCTTTGCAGCGAAAGCCGCGCCTCCCGGCGTGCTCGGGACGATGGGCCTGCTGCTGTTCCTCTATGGTGTCGGGATTCAGTACGGCGCCCAGTTCTTCAAGGGACTGACCAGCAAGGACGGCATCAAGGCAAACGCGGCCGCGACACTCGGCGTTTTGGGGGCGGGCTGCGTTTCGGCGGCACTGGTGCCATTTGCCAGCCTGGCGCCGGATGAAGCGCTCGGTATTTTTGCCGGCGCGGGCACCAGCACTGCCACCCTGCAGGCAATCCTTGCGGCGGTGACGAGTAATGGCGCGGCGGTGGGGTACAGCGTTGCCTATCCGTTTGGTGTCGCTATCCCGATTCTCGGAATCTATGTTCTCAAGGCCTGGCTGAAACCCAAGATCGAGCAACCAGCAGGGCAGGTCGTCGAAACTGCGGAAATTGCGCTAATGAATGCTGCTTTCTACGGCGTTAATTTTCCGGAGCTGCTGGCTCGATTGCCGGCCGGCGTGATGATCGCCGCGATCCGGCGGGAACATCACAACTGTCTCCCCTCTGACGATTTCGTTCTGGCCCTGGGTGACGTGCTGCTGGCTACTTCGACCGACAAGGCGGCATTACAAAATACGGTTGCCTTGCTCGGTGAACTGCAGCCGGGACGGATTACCAGCCATCGTGAGGATTTTGACTACATCCGGGTATTTGCCTCGAAGCAAAGTGTGGTCGGTTGCGCGCTCGGCGACCTGCCGCTCCCTGCCGGCTTGGACTGTTCGATCATTCAGGTACGGCGTGGCGACAGCGATCTCCAGCCCAGTCCGGAGCTGATCCTGGAGGTTGGCGACCGTGTCGGCCTGTTGGCCCCGCGAGACAAGATCAAGACTATCCGGGCTTTCTTTGGCGACTCGATCAAGGGTACGGCGGATCTCAGCTATATCTCGATCGGTATTGGCGCAGCGGTCGGCCTGCTCATCGGCCTGATTCCACTGCCGATTCCCGGTGTCGGGAAGCTGTCGCTCGGCCTCGCCGCGCTGCTGCTGCTGGCGCTTTATCTCGGCAAAATCCGGCGCACCGGAACGTTTGTCTGGACGATGCCGCTGTCGGCCAATCTCGTGTTGAGAAACTTCGGTCTGACCATTTTCCTGGCGCAGGTCGGCCTGGCCTCGGGGCCGAAGTTCTTCGCAACCGTGAGTACGACAGGCGCCAGTTTCCTGCTCTACGGGGCGCTGATCGCCACGGCACTGGTGCTCATTACGGCATTTTTCTGTCTGGTTGTTTTCCGCTTGCCGTTCGATACCGCCATTGGCGTCATTTCTGGTGCGACCGGCAACCCGGCCATCCTTGCCTTTGCCAGTCGCACCGCAGGCACTGATCGGCCGGATGTGGGCTACGCCATGATCTTTCCCTCGATGACCATTTTTAAGATTATCTTCGCCCAAATTGGGGTGATTTTATTGGGGGGTTGAGGCACTGCTTCGACTGGGCTGAGAAGATTTTTCTGTGGTTTCTGGAGGAATTCAAATGAAAATTGCCGTTTTCAGCGCCAAGCGCTACGACCGTGATTTCCTGAGCGCTGCCAACGTCGGCGCAGGGCATCAATTGAGCTTTTTCGATGTGCCGCTCGATCAGGAGTCGGTCGCTCTCGCCGCAGGCTACGAGGCTGTCTGCATCTTCGTCAATGATCGGGCGAATGCCGATGTGCTCAAGAGGCTCGCTGCCGGCGGTACCCGCCTGGTGGCACTGCGTTGTACCGGGTTCAACAATGTCGATCTGCCAGTAGCCGAGCAACTGGGGCTCAAGGTTGTCCGGGTGGTGACGTATTCGCCCTATTCGGTTGCTGAGCATGCCGTGGCCTTGCTGCAGGCAATCAATCGCAAAATTCACCGTGCCTACAACCGGACTCGGGACTCCAATTTCGCGCTGGACGGGCTGATGGGTTTCGATCTGCACGGCAAGACCGTTGCCGTCGTGGGGACGGGCAAGATCGGCTGCGTTTTTGCCAAAATCATGCTGGGATTTGGCTGTCGGGTCATCGGTTACGACAAGTATCCATCGGAGACGTTTACCTCGCTGGGCGCTACCTATGCTCAACCCGGGGAAATCGGCGCCCAGGCCGATATCATTTCCCTGCATTGTCCGCTGACGCCGGAAACCTACCATATCATCAATGCCGATACCCTGGCCCGGGCCAAGCGGGGGGCGTTGCTCATCAATACCAGCCGTGGCGGGCTGGTTGATACCGAGGCGGTGATCGAAGCGCTAAAAAGCGGTCAGTTGGGCGGCCTGGCGATTGATGTCTACGAACAGGAGGCCGATCTGTTCTTCCGCGACCTGTCGAATACCATCGTGGCAGATGATGTGTTCCAGCGCCTGCTTTCCTTCCCCAATGTTATTGTTACGGGGCACCAAGCCTTCTTCACCGAGGAGGCCATTACCACGATTTGTGAAACGACGATCAACAGCGTGAGCGAGTTCGCCGAGGGCCGCCCTCTTACAAACGAGATCAAGGCTGGTTGACTCTCCCCGGGTGGTTCAACAATTGAAAGCTACGCCCTCCCGCTAGCCAAGTCTGGTGAGCAAGGTTTCTTGACCATTGGAAAAATTCCTGGCCGCGTCGGCCGGGAAAGTGCTTCAACACTGCCAAGTTGTTTGTGGCAGTTACAACCTAAGGTAGTTTTAGTCAATGAAGATAAAGTTCCAAATAATGAGGCGTCGGCCGGGCATGCTCAGTTCCCTGCTTCGTTGTGCCATGGCTGGCGTACTGATGGCGGGGACGCTTGTGCAGGCGGCAGATTCCCGGCCGCGGATTGGTTTGGTGCTGGGGGGGGGCGGCGCACGGGGTGCGGCGCACATCGGAGTACTTGAGGTTCTGGAGAAACTCCGCATTCCGGTCGATTGCGTCGCCGGGACCAGCATGGGGGCTTTGGTGGCCGGATCGTATGCGGCGGGGCTGACCCCCGCCGTGATGCGCAGCGAATTGTCCAGTGCCGACTGGCGCGACATGTTCCAGGACAACCCGCCGTATTCGGACTTGAATTACCGTAACAAGAAACTCTCACAACGTTTTCTACCCGGTTCGGAAACCGGCGTTGGCGAAAATGGAGTGCAGTATCAAACCGGGGTGGTTACCGGCCAGAAGGTGAAACTCTTCTTCAATCAGTTGGTACGTTCGGATTTTGGCGAACGTACGATTGAGCAGTTGCCGATACCGCTGTCGATTATCGCCACCGATATCGGCAATGGTGAGCGGGTGGTTTTCCGCGATGGCAGTTTGACGACGGCCATGCGCGCCAGCATGTCGGTGCCGGGGTTGCTGGCCCCGGTTGAAAGTGGCGGACGAAAGCTGGTTGATGGTGGTCTGGTTGATAACGTGCCGATTCTGGAAGTACGCGAACGCTGTCAGGCGGATGTGGTTATCGCCGTCAATGTCGGCTCACCCTTGCTCGACCCGAAGGATGTCGGCTCCCTGCTCAGCGTTTCGGCTCAGATGGTCAATATCCTGACCGAGCAGAATGTCAGCCGCTCGCTGGCAACGCTTAAATCTACCGACATCTACATCAAACCTGATCTTGAAGGTATTACTGCCGGCGATTTTCATCGCCATGCCGAAACCGCAGATCGCGGGCGCAAGGCTGCGGAGGGCGTTGTTGAGCAACTCAAGCGTCTTTCGGTGAATGACACGCAATATGCCGCCTGGTGGGCAACGATAGAAACGGCCCATCGCCCGGCGCCGCGGGTCGATGAAATTCAGATTGCCGAGATGAAAACAGTAAATCCGGCGGCGGTTGAGCGGCGTATTACGCAACCCAAAGGGGAGGTGCTTGACCCGGCTACGCTGAATCGCGACTTGCTGCGGGTTTATGGCGATGGTTACTACGAAAGTGTCGATTACCAGTTGCTTGATGGTCGCCAGCGCAATATTTTGCGTGTCCTGCCGATCGAAAAGTCCTGGGGGCCGGACTATATGCGCTTTGCCGTCAATCTCGAGACAAACAAGTCGGCCGGTTCCACCTTTGCCTTGCGTGGGGCTTATCACAAGACCTGGATGAATTCGCTGGGCGGTGAAATGATTGTCGGAGCGGAAGTCGGCACCCGGAATCAAGTCGGTCTCGAGTTCTATCAGCCGCTCGATGTGCAACAGCGTTTCTTTGTCGAACCGGCCATCAGCGTCGCCTCGGAATCGGTCAATGTGTTTCAGAACGACCAGAAAATTGCCGAATACAATGTGGAGGAAACGGTGGGTACCCTTGCGTTGGGGGCGAATATCGGTTTGCTCGGCCAGGTACGTCTCGGCTGGCGCGAGACCGACCGCCGGGCCTCGCTCGAAACCGGAATGCCTTCACTACCAAGTGGTTCAAAGCGTTTCGGTGGCTGGTTCGCAAATGTCGATCTGGACCAGATGGATCGCCCGTATTTTCCGACCACGGGATGGGCCACCAAATTCAATTACTTTTCCTCGGACGAGAGTGATTACAGCAAGCTTTACGCGGAGCTGCGCGGCGCCTATCCGATTGGCGACGTCGTCCTGGCCGGGCGGGTGTCTTACACGAACTCGCCGAAGGGCGATTTGCCCATTTATGATGCCGGGTCGCTGGGCGGTATCTTCAATCTTTCGGCCTTTGCCAAGGGGCAGTTGATTGGTGACGAGATCAGTTTTGGCCAGTTGAGAGCGGAGAAAATCATTGGCCGTCTGCCGCTCGGCTTGCGTGGCGACATGCGCCTGGGCATGACGCTTGAGGCTGGCAAGGTGAACCGTCGCTTTACGGAAACCGAGCTTTCCGGCTGGCAGGATTCGACAAGCCTGTATCTTGGGGGGGAAACTCCGATGGGGCCGGTCTATCTGGGTTATGCCTACTCCACTAGCGGTAGTTCGAATCTCTATCTCTTCCTCGGGGTGCCTTGATGTTTTTTCCTGGCTGCTGCGGTCAACCATTGAAAAGTGTTAAAAAACTTGGCCCCGGTCGTTTCGTTCGATGATTTTGTATCCAGTGGCCTGTCTTGTCTTTAGCGAATTTCAAGAGGAGTACGTTCAAGTGAATAAACGAAGCGTTTGGTTCTTTGTACTGACTGCCGTATTGGCTTCCGGGGCAAGTGCGCAGCAGTATGTTTACCCTGCCAAGGGGCAGTCACCCGAACAGCAGAAAAGTGACGAGTCCGCCTGTTATTCGTGGGCGGTTCAACAATCGGGCTTCGACCCGGCCAAGCCCCCGCCGCAACAGGCGGCGGCAACGCCCCCGACAACGGCGACCGGTACGACTCCCGGTGCTGGCGCGCGTGGTGCGGTTCGCGGTGCCGTTGTCGGTGAGGTCGTCGGAGGCGATGCAAAAACCGGTGCAGCGGCGGGTGCCATTGCTGCACGTGGGCAAAGTCGCCGGCAAAATGCTGCTAGCGCGCAGCAAGGGCAGCAGCAACAGCAGGCAAATACCCAGCAGCAGCAGGCGAGTTTCGGCAAGGCGCGCAGCGCATGTCTTGAGGGGCGCGGGTACACCGTCAAGTAGCTTCACAAATTGAAGCCGGAATGTGCGTGGCAGCCCAGTTTCCGGCACTGCCGTTTTTCAGCCAGTGAGGCTGGGGGCGGCAGCTTTCAATGGGCCGGACACCAGGCATCCATCTGAACCGGATCGCCTGAAACAGTCTCGACCTCTTCTCGACGTTGCACCGCTCTCGTCCGCATGCTTCATACTCGCGCTTTTGACTCGCCTCCGTGCAGGACCGAAAGCGCACCATGCTCAAAACTCGCCTCCTACTTTCGGCAATTTTTGCCCTTTTTCTGATGTCGACCGAAGCATTCGCTGCCAGCGAACTGCAACAAATGCGCACTGCGCTGGGGGAGATGCAGAAGCTGCTGCAGCAACAGCAGGCCCGGATCGAGCAATTGGAAAAGCAGGCGAGCGAGCGATTGCCAACGCCGGTGCCGGCCGTTGCACCGACCACTCTGCCAGTCGTTGCAGTATCGGCCGAAGCAACCCCGATCGCTGCACTCAGCGTAACGCCAGCGGTCAATTCGTCTCCGGCTGACACGCGCCCGAGCAGCTTGCCGCCGCCTTCGCTGCTCACCTTTTACGGCAAGCTGGATCTGTTTGCCGAGGCCAACTGGGGAGGCTCCCAAGGCAACCGACTGGCGATGGAGTCGGGCGGGATGAATGGCAGCCGGGTCGGCATCAAGGGCGCGAGCGATCTGACCGGTAATTTGCGCTTTCTTTACCAGTTGGAGGCCGGCTATTTCGGTAACAACGGTCGTCTGGGGCAAAGCGGTGGCGGCAATACCCGGCTCTTTGGCCGGCAGGCCTATATCGGTTTTGAGGGCTCGCTGGGCAAGCTGACTCTCGGGCGGCAGTATTCGCCATACTTCCTGGAAACCATCCGCTTCGATTCGTTCGAAAACGGTTATGGCTCACCGACCAACGACGGCAACGTCAAGCCCGGCCCAACCCGCTACGATAATGCCGTGGTTTACACCGCACCGAAATACCGGGGCTTGACCGGGACAGGGATGGTGGCGCTGGGCGGCAAAACAGGCGAAACCGAGCAAAATGCGTACAGCCTCGGTCTCAATTACACAGAGGGACCCCTTGGTTTGGGCGTTTCTTATCTGAACGACAGTCACATTGCCTATACCACGCAGCGCACCCGCTATGCCTTTGCCGGGGGCAGTTACCAGGTAGGCAAGGTGAAGATCATGGGCGGGGTGGCCGGCGTCAATATCAGTCCTGATCAAGGCGTCGCCAGCGAGTGGCGCAGCTGGTTCATCGGCTCGCGGATCGATGTGACGAGCAGCGGCCAGCTTTGGCTCAATTACGGTGAAGGCCATACGCGGGACGCGCCGGTCAGCGACAGGGGGCAGGTTTATGCCGCCGCCTGGATGGAAACGATCAACCTGCAAACCAAGGCTTATCTGGCCTACTCGCGGCATCTCAACGACCCGGCGGCGGCCTTTGCGCCTTCCGGTACGGGGTCTTATGACTACTACACCGTTAGCCCGGGGGATACCGCAAATGGCCTGGCGCTTGGCGTCCAATATAATTTCTAGGTCGGGCAACTGACAATGGCCGGCCTCGATCCTTTACTGACCTTGCCCAGCGAGCAGAAGGATTTTGTCGATTGGCGCCGGGGGCGACGGTATTTCGCCGTCTGGGCGATTGATCTCGATGGGCCGCCATTGCGTAAGGCCTGCAGCGATATTCGGCAGGCGCTGGACGACTACTGCTTGCCCGGCTACGTTCGGCAGCCGCATCTGACGGTGGGGCTTTGTGGCTTTCCGGTGGCTGTTTCCGGGCAGGCCGATGATTATGGTTTTGCCCATTTCGCGGCGCAGCGTCAGGCGCTGATCGCCGCTGCGCCAGAACGGTTTGACGTGGAAATCGGTGCGCCGGACAGTTTCGTTTCCGCAGCTTATTTTTCGGTGGGTGATCTGGAGGGCGGCCTCAAAAAGCTGCGTCACATTCTGGGGGGCGAGGTGGAAGAGGCGGGCTTCGTACCGCACGTGACCTTTGCTTTGTATCGCTCGGCTTTCCCCTTGCCAGCCGTTCTTGCGGAATTGCAGGCGCGTAACCCCTTGGCACCCTACCGGCTGACCGTGAGCAAAGTTGCCTGGATGCTTTACGAGGCGGCAGTGATCGGTGGGCCATTGCTCAAGCTGGGTGAATTTGATTTTGCTACCGGGCGCTTTGAGGTTTTGGCCGGCGATCTGTTCGAGCAGGTTTTTGCGTAAGGCGATGCAGCCACTTTATCGCGGGCGTTTCGCCCCCTCACCGAGCGGCCCCTTGCATTTTGGCTCGCTGGTCGCTGCCGTCGGCAGCTATCTCGACGCTCGCGCCCAGGGCGGTGAGTGGCTGCTGCGGATGGAGGACGTCGATACGCCGCGCAATGTGCCGGGTGCGGCCGAGCAGATTCTCACCACGCTGGAAGCCTTCGGCTTCGAATGGGATGGACCGGTGCTCTGGCAGAGCCAGCGTCTGGCCGCCTATGCCGAGGCATTGGCGCAGTTGCAGGCAGCCGGGCTGGCCTATGGCTGCGCCTGTTCGCGCAAGGAAATTGCCGATTCGGCGACGCGGCCGGCGATTGATGGTGGGCTGGTCTATCCCGGCACCTGCCGCAACGGCCTGCCCGCCGGCCGTGTGGCGCGAGCCTGGCGGCTCCAGGTCGATGATCGGGAGGTATCCTTCGCGGATCGCCTGCAGGGGCGGGTTGGCCAACAACTGGAACGTGATGTCGGTGACTTTGTGCTGCGCCGGGCTGATGGATTATTCGCCTATCAGCTGGCAGTTACGGTCGACGACGATTTTCAGGGTATTTCCGATATAGTGCGCGGTGCCGATCTGCTGGCGTCAACGCCGCGCCAGATCTGGCTGCAGCGTTGCCTCGGTTTTGCCGAACCACGCTATGCCCACTTGCCGGTAGCCAGCAATGCCGCCGGTGAGAAGCTCTCCAAGCAAACCCGGGCACCGGCGCTGGATGTGGCAAGGGCCGCCGAGGCAATGGTTGGAGCCTTGCGCTTTCTCGGGCAGCCAGTACCGGGCGAATTGGCCCGCGCCACGGTGACGGAAGTATGGTCCTGGGCCAGGGAGTACTGGCAGTTCGCCGCTATCCCAAGGCTTGCAACTATTCCCTTGGCGACTCCGCAGTAAGTCCGGGTGTTTCCTCGTCGGCCTGCCAGTGCTTCGGGCCGTAACCGGTAATGCCAACCATGGCGCGGACCAGGCCATAGCTGAGCCAGCGCATGAAACGGGAGTGCCAGGGCTGGCGGCTCATTTCCTCAAGCCCCATCTCACGGCCGCCGCTGGCGATTGCCTCGTTGATGCTGGTGCGTAGCTGACCGGCAAAAATGTCGTCCTGGACGAACAGATTGGCTTCCTTGGCCAGCAACAGGCTGAACGGATCGATGTTGGATGAGCCGACGGTCGCCCAATGGCTATCGATTACCGCGACTTTGGCGTGCATGAAGCTTTTCTCGTACTCGAAAATCCGGATGCCACTTTCCAGTGCTGCTGCATAAAGCGCCTGCGTGGCAAAACGCAGCATCGGGTGATCAGTCTTGCCCTGCAGCAGCACGGTGATTTTTACCCCGCGCCGGGCG